>NZ_JAMRYM010000070.1:0-20253 GCF_023743255.1 Rathayibacter rubneri
GCCGGGAGGAGCCGCCTCGCCGCTCTGGCCGCCGGCGCCGTCCTCGCCCTGACCGCCGCCCTGGTGCCCGCCGGTGCCGCGTCCGCCGCGACGCCCACGCTGTCCGTGCTCGCCCTCGGCGACTCCGTCACCCAGGGCTACGGCACCTGCGGCTCGTTCGCCGACTGCCCGCGCAACAACTGGTCGACCGGCACGAACACCACCGTCAACTCCTTCACCCAGCGCCTGCGCGCAGCGAACCCCGGCACCACGGTCACGGCTGCCAACTACTCGGTCTCGGGCGACCTCATCGCCGCCGTCCCCTCCCGTGTCGACACCGCCGTCGCCGCCGGAGTGAAGCCCGACGTCGTGACCCTGCTGATCGGCGGCAACGACCTGTGCTCGGCGAAGAACCCGGTGGCGGCCGACGGCTACACGATGACGCCCGCCGCGACCTTCAGCGCGTCGGCGTCGACCGCGATCACCAAGATCCGCAGCACCTGGCCCGCGGCGAAGATCGTGCTGGCCTCCATGCCCAACGTCGCGGGCGAGTGGGCCGTCGTCAAGAGCGGCTTCGGAGCCGTCATCTGGTCCTCGGGCAACATCTGCCGCACCACGCGCGGCGTCTCCGCCACCGGCGGCAAGCTGAGCACCACGGCCGCCAGCGCCTCCGCCGCCGCGGCCAAGACGCGGACCGCCCAGTACAACACCGCTCTGCAGAACGCCTGCGCCGCCGCCGGCACGCTCTGCGACTACGACGGTGGAGCGCTGACCGCCACTCCGGTCACCAGCAGCCTCATCGGCAAGGTCGACTACTTCCATCCCAGCATCGCCGGCCAGGCCAAGATCGCCTCGGTGCAGTGGAGCGCCTCGAACTTCGCCACCACCGGCTGAGTCGGAGTCGGCGCGGGTCCGCCCGCGCCGACGACGGCCTCAGGCGTCCTGCGGCCGCTCGCCCTCGAGCCGGCGCCGCTGCTCCTCCGCGAGGCGGGCGTAGTGCGCCTCCTCGCGCTCGAGATCGGCGAGCTGCTCCTCCGTCGACTTCTGAGCGGGCCGCACGACGATCGTCTGCGGCGCCGCCGGCCGTCGGCGCTGCCGAGGCGCGCGCCCGCCGGGGACGAAGGACCCGCCGTCGCCCCGCTTCCACTCGTGGCCGAGCAGGAACCAGATCGTCACGCCGATGAGCGGGATGAACACGATCAGCAGGATCCACACGATCTTGGGCAGGTTCCGGACCACGTTGTCCGGCTGGCGCACGACGTCCACGAGCGCCAGGACCATCAGCACGACGGTCAGCAGCGAGAAGAGAGTCCCCATGCTCCGAGAGTACGGGGCCGCGGTCGTCGCCGCCCGTGCGGAGCACCCTCGAGGCGTGAGGCCCGACGTGAGCCGCGGGGTCGTCGCGTCTAGGACCGCGGCGGGGCGACCGACCCGCGCACCACGATCGGCATCGGCACGAGCCTGCGCCCCTCGCCTCCGCCCAGGAGCAGATCGACCGCCTGGCGCCCCATCTCCTCGTAGGGGATGCGCGCCGTCGTCAGACCCGGGCGCAGGTACGACGCGATCTCGTCGTCGTCGAACGAGACGACCGACACGTCCTCGGGGATCCGCAGACCCCCCTCCTGCAGCGCCTGGTAGGCGCCGAAGGCCAGACGGTCGTTGAGGCACACCACCCCGGTGGGCAGCTCGGGACCCTGCAGGAGTCGGCGCATCGCGTCGAAGCCGCCGGCCGGCTCCCACGGCTCGACCAGCACGCGCTCCATCAGGCGCACCCCGGCCTCCGCGAACGCGGCGTCGAGACCCGCGAACCGCGCCCCGACGGTGACCGACACCCGCGGGTTCGTCGCGGCCGCCGGGGAATCGCCGATCAGGGCGATCCGCCGGTGGCCCGCGTCGAGGAGCTGGCGGGCGATCGCCCGCCCCGCCTCCTCCTCGTCCGGCAGGATCGCCGGCTCGCCGGTCGGGCTGGAGGCGTTCAGCAGCACCACGCGGACATCACCCGCGACGGGAGGCACGTCGATCTGCTTCGCGCCCATCAGTCCCACGATGACGCCATCGGCGCGGCGGTCGAGCATCGCATCGAGCGCGGGCGCCGTCTTGCGCGGATCGCGTCCCGTCTCGGCGATGAGCACGGTGTGCTCGCGGTGCTCGGCCGCGTCGAGCACGCCGCGGATCATCGCCGAGGCGAAGCGGGTCACCGTGACCTCGTCCGAGAGGAAGCCGATCGTGCGCGTCGTGCCGAGCCGGAGGCTCCGCGCCGCGGGGTCGGGTCGGTAGCCGAGCTCGGCGACGGCCGCGTGGACGCGCTCGACGGCGTCGGCCGAGAGCCGTGACCCCGGGCGGTCGTTCAGGATCAGGCTGACCGAGGTCTTCGAGAGCCCCGCGCGTTCTGCGACGTCGGCGATGGTCACCCGTCGTGGTGATCGCACGGAACCCCTCTCGTCGCCGGACGCGTCCATCCTACGAGCGCCGTACTCCGACCCCGTTAGAGAATCGATTCAGCAGACCTCTTGGCGGTGCGCCGCCGCCGTGCTACGTTCCTCCTGCTAAATCAATTTAGCGCCCACAGTTCGAAGGAGAACACGGTGAAGAAGTCACCCCTGCGCCTCGCGACGGCCTCCGTCGCCCTCGTCACCCTCGTCGCCGGGCTGGGCGGCTGCGCGACCCGCTCGAGCGGCGGAGACGGCGCGAACGGAGAGATCACGCTCTGGACGCACAACGCCGGCAACGACGCGGAGCTCGACGCGATCCAGAGCATCGTCGACGACTACAACGCGAGTCAGGACGCCACCACGGTGAAGGTCCAGGCCTTCCCGCAGGACTCGTACAACGACTCCGTCGTCGCCGCAGCCGCCAGCGGCAAGCTGCCCTGCATCGTCGACATCGACGGCCCCAACGTGCCCAATTGGGCCTGGGCCGAGTACCTCGCGCCCCTCGAGCTCGAAGGGGTCGAACTCGACACCTTCCTCCCCTCGGTGAAGGGCGTCTGGAACGACGAGACCTACTCCATCGGCTACTACGACGTCGCCCTGACGATGCTCTCGCGCACTTCGGTCCTCGAGGCCAACGGCATCCGCGTACCGACCGTCGACGCCCCGTGGACGAAGGACGAGTTCGACTCCGCTCTGGCCACCCTGAAGGCCACCGGGCAGTGGGACCACCCGCTCGACCTCGGCACCGCCGGCACCGGCGAGTGGCTGCCCTACGCCTACTCCCCCTTCCTCCAGTCGGCGGGCGGCGACCTGATCGACCGGACGGACTACCAGAGCGCCGACGGCGTGCTCAACGGACCCGAGGCCGTCGCCTGGGCGGACTGGTTCCAGAGCCTCGTCGAGGAGGGGTACATCGCGAAGAAGAGCGGTGAGGACGCCACGCTCGACTTCCAGGCCGGGAAGTCGGCCATCACCTACTCGGGCAGCTGGGCCTACGCCTCCTCGCGCGAGGTCTTCGGCGACGATCTGGTCGCCCTTCCGAGCGTCGACCTCGGCACCGGACCCAAGATCGGCGGCGGCTCCTGGCAGTGGGGCGTGACCACCGGATGCTCGGACCCCGACGCCGCGATGGACTACCTCGCCTTCTCGCTGCAGCCCGAGAACGTGGCCGCGGTCGCCGAGGCCACCGGCACCATCCCCGCCTCCACCGAGGCCGCACAGCTGGTCGAGGGCTACGAGGACGGCGGCGAGCTGGCCGACCTGCGCGAGTACTCGCAGCGCTTCGCGGTCCTGCGCCCCGAGACCCCGGCGTACCCGTTCATCGCCACCGAGTTCGGCTCGGCCGTCTCGGACATCCTCGACGGCGCCGACCCGCAGTCCACCCTCGACGCGGCGGTGAAGGCGATCGATCAGAACATCGCCTCCAACGACGGCTACACCCAGAAGTGACGGCGAGCGCCGCCCGATGACCTCCACCACCTCACCCTCCGTCGCTCCACCCGAGCCGGTCGCCGTCGCGGCGCTCCCCGTCCGCCCCGGCCGTCCCCGCCCCGGGGCGGACCGGAGCCTGCGCTCGGAGCAGCGGGTCGGCCTCGCCATGGTCGCCCCCGCTCTCGTCCTCCTCCTCCTGTTCGTGCTCATCCCGGCGGGTCTGGCCTTCGGACTCGCGTTCACCAACGCTCGTCTGATCTCGCCCAACCCGGCGGCGTTCAGCGGCGCGGACAACTTCGTCCGCCTGTTCCAGGACGCCTCCTTCGGCCGGGCCCTGCTGAACGTGCTCTACTTCGGCGTCGTCGTGGTCCCCCTGCAGGCCGGTCTCGCGCTCGTCATGGCGATACTGATCAACACCCGGGTCCGCGGCACCACGTTCTTCCGCACGATCTACTTCCTGCCGGTCGTCACCTCGATGGTCGTCGTCTCGCTCCTCTGGAGCTTCATGTACCAGCAGGACGGACTGCTCAACACGCTGCTCTCGAACGTCACGTTCGGCCTCGTGCAGGGGCCGGACTGGCTGGGCGACCCGGCGACCGCGATGCCGTCGATCATCCTCATGTCGGTCTGGCAGGGCGTCGGCTTCCACATGATCATCTGGCTCTCGGGCCTGCAGACGATCTCGCAGGAGCTGTACGAGGCGGGCGACATCGACGGCGCGAGCCCGTGGCAGCGCTTCCGGTACATCACCTGGCCGGGGCTCCGCGCCACGCGCAGCCTCATCCTCGTCACCATCACCATCTCGGCGCTGAGCCTCTTCACCCAGGTGAGCGTCATGACCCAGGGCGGACCGCTCGACTCGACCACCACGGTCGTGTTCGAGGCCGTCGAATCCGGCTTCCGCCAGCAGGAGACGGGCTACGCCTCCGCGATCTCGCTCGTGTTCTTCGCGATCGTCCTCGTGATCTCGGGCGCGCAGCGCTTCCTGACCAGAGAGAAGGCATGACCATGGCCCTCGTCACCGCCGTCCGGCCCCGCCGGAAGCGCTCCGCCTCCCCCTCCCCGCGCGTCGGCTGGTACGGCTGGCTCGCGCGCGTCGCCCTCGTCGTCGTGTTCGCGTTCCCGCTGCTGTTCATGCTCGTCTCGTCGCTGAAGCCCGATTCGCAGATCTTCGGCGACCTGGGCTCGCTCGCCGCGTTCCTGCCGATCGGGAACGTCTCGTTCGACAACTACTCCGCCGTGTTCGACCGGGTGCCCGCGGCCCGCTTCCTGATCAACTCGATCGGGGTCTCGGCCGTGACGGTGATCCTCGGGGTCGTCATCAACAGCCTGGCCGCCTTCGCCCTCTCGCGGATGCGCATCCCGTTCAAGGGCGCGATCCTCACGCTGATCATCGCCACGCTGATCATCCCGTTCGAGACCCTGGCCCTCCCGCTGGTGTGGTGGGTCAACCAGCTGCCCAACCTCGGCGTCGACAGCCTCGGCGTCTTCGTGACGAAGGGCTGGCTCGACTCCTACCAGGTGCAGATCGTGCCCTTCCTCGTGAACGCGTTCTCGATCTACCTGTTCCACCAGTACTTCGAGTCGATCCCGAAGGAGTTGGACGAGGCCGCGCGGATGGACGGCGCCGGCTGGTTCACCATCTACCGCAAGGTCGTCATGCCGCTCGCCGGACCGGCCGTCGCGACCGTCGCGATCCTCACCTTCCTCCCCGCCTGGAACTCCTACCTCTGGCCCCTGATGGTGATCCAGACGGAGGAGCTGCGCCCCGTGATGCTGGGCGTGCAGTACTTCTCGCAGCTGAACACCTCGTGGGGCCAGATCATGGCGTACTGCTCGATGATCACCCTCCCCGTGGTGGCCCTCTTCATCGCCTTCCAGCGCTCCTTCGTCAACTCGATCGCCTCGACGGGAGTCAAGGGATGACCGCCACCACCCTCTCCACCCGGCCCGCGGTGCACTTCGCACCCGCTCGCCACTGGATGAACGACCCGAACGGGCTCGTCTTCCTCGGCGGGCGCTACCACCTGTACTTCCAGCACAACCCCAACGGAGCAGACTGGGGCGACATGAGCTGGGGCCACGCCTCCAGCACCGACCTCCGGACCTGGACCGAGCACCCCGTGGCGCTCCTGCACGACGAGCACGAGGGCGTCTTCTCGGGCTCGATCGTCGTCGACCACGCGAACTCCTCCGGGTTCGGATCGGTCGACGAGCCTCCGCTCGTCGCCCTCTACACCTCGGCGCGCGAGAGGAGCCAGTCGCAGGCCCTCGCCTGGAGCCTGGACGGCGGCGAGACCTGGACGAAGCACGGCGTCGTCCTCGACCGCGGCACGACCGACTTCCGCGATCCGAAGGTGATCCGCTACGGCGACCACTGGATCCTCGCCGCGGTCGAGGCCCTGGACCGCCAGGTGCACCTGTTCCGCTCCGACGACCTGCTGTCGTGGACCCCCCTCTCGGTCTTCGGGCCGGCCGGCGCCACGGACGGCATCTGGGAGTGCCCCGACCTGTTCCCACTCGACGGCCGATGGGTGCTCGCGCTCTCGATGAACCCGGGGCACCCGTCGGGCGGCTCGGGGATGCAGTACTTCGTCGGGGACTTCGACGGCACGTCCTTCACCGCGACGTCGTGGGACTGGCTCGATCGCGGTCGCGATTTCTACGCGGGCGTCACGGTGTCCGGCTCCCCCGAGCCCGTGATGATCGGCTGGATGAGCAACTGGGACTACGCGCACGCCGTCCCCACGTCACCGTGGCGCGGATCCGCCGCCCTCCCCCGCCGGCTCTCGCTCCGCGGCGAACGCCTCGTGCAGCTGCCCGCCGCGGAGCTCCACGAGCCGGTGTCGTACCGGGTGGGTCCGCAGGAGCTCGGTGCGATCGAGCTGCCGGAGCAGGCGTGCGGCCGGGCCCTGCGGCTGCGGCTCGCCGTCCGCAGCGACTCCCCGGTGGAGATCGTCCTGCGCGGGTCCGAGGACGGCTCCCATGGCCCGGTCGTGCGCCTCGGAGGCGGGGTCCTGTCGATCGATCGCCGCGCGTCGGGCGAGACGGGCTTCTCGGACGCGTTCGCCTCGGTGTCGTCAGCACCGCTGTCGGGTGAGCGGCTCGAGATCGACGTGTGGGTCGACGCCACCTCGGTCGAGGTGTTCGCCGACGGCGGCGCCCTGGTCCTGAGCGAGCTGGTCTTCCCCCGTGACGAGGACGTGTCCGTCCGGCTCCGCGGAGAGGGCGCGATGCTCGAGTGGCTCGAGGCGACGGTGCTCGAGGCCTAGGTCCTCCTCGGCCGGTCCGCAGCTCCCGCGTGGCACGATCGGAGGATGAGCGAGCCGACCCGCGACCGCCCGACCGCCCGTCGACGAGTCGCGCCCCGACGGCTGGCGGCTCTCGCCTCCGGTGTCGTCGCGCTCGCGGGGCTCGCGCTCCTCGCGCTCGTGCCGCTGCAGTACGCGACGCTCACCCGCGAGGGCTTCGACGCCGCGTGCCTGGCGAGCGTCGGGCGTGTCCCCGCAGAGGAGGGCGAGCTGCTGCGCGGATCGTGGTCGTGGTGGCCGCTCGGCGCGTCGTGCGACTGGACGCTGCTCGACGGCACCGTGATCCGCATCCTGCCGGACTGGTCGACGACGGCCGTCGCGATCACCGGAGCCGCGCTGCTGCTCGTCGGGATCGTCGGCGCGGCGCTCGCACTGCTCGTGCGGCGCCGCGCCCGTCAGGCGCCCGCGGAGGGATCCGGGTCGTAGGTCCCGCGGTCCCGCGGTCGCAGCTGCCCGCTGCCTCAGCCGCCCGGCGGCCTAGCGATCGAAGAAGGACCCGAGGTCGCCGAGGTCGGGCATCTGGAAGTCAGACACCTGCTCGCCGAGCCCCGACACCTGCTCACCCGCGCCCGAGACGAAGTCGCCCGCCGAACCGGTGATGTCGCCGAACTCCCCGAGGTCGCCGAAGCCGCTGAGGCCCTCGAGATCGACACCCTGCAGGAGGGAGCCGCCGACGCTGCTGAGCACGGCGCCACCGGCGACCGCCGCGAGCAGGCCGCCCGCCGCACCGAGGCCCACGCCCGCGACGGCACCGACTCCGGCACCCGCGAGGGCTCCCCGGGTGCCGGGCTTCGAGAACATCTTCTTGAGGAAGCCCGGGTTCTGCGCCTCGCCGCGCGTGGCCGCACGAGCGAGGTCGTCGGGCGCGGAGGAGCGCGGCTGCTCGTTCACGGGCAGCTCGTCGCGCAGGCGCGCCTCGACCTGCGAACGCTGCGCGGGCGTCAGCTTCGCGAACGCGTCGCGGTGCACCTGCTCGAGCTGCTCGGGGTCGGCGGTGCGGAGGAGGTAGTCGTAGCGGGCGATCGCCGCGCGATCCTCCGCGGACACGACCGGCTGCCCGGGGCGGGCGTCCTGCGGCCGGGAGGAGGTACGGTGCGCGGGGGCGCCGTACTGGGGCGCGGGGCGGGAGTCGCCCGTCACCTTGTCGGCGGCGGTGCGGACCAGGTCGCGCCAGTCCGTCCCTCCGCTCGAGGAGGCGGGGCGCGCGGCGGAGCTCGTCGAGCTCTTCGAGTCGAGCGCCTTCGACGCCATGCTGAGGATGCGCTTGAGAGTGCTCACAGAAGACCTTCCGTCGGGTATCAGCGACGATCATCCCGGTCCCGCCTGAGCGAAGGCCGTCCGAACACCCTCGGGGCGCCCTGAATCGGACGCATCCTCCGCACGAGCAGGCGAGGATTCGGGCGCTGGAGGCCGCGAGACGAGTGCTCGCCCTCCCCCGGTCGTCGGATCCCACGGCCGCTCGATCGGGCGACGCTGCCGCTGTGTCACCGACGGCCCGCGCCCACACCACCGAGAGCAGCAGGGTGAGCACCTTCAGGTGTCTCGAAGAGGACACCGAGGGTCCTCCTCGCCTCGGCCACTGGGGAGAGATCCAGGATCCGCCCGATCACCGGTTGCTTCGCGCGACGGCAGCTTGCCTCGTTCCAGGCGGTACCACTCCTTCCGCGGGAGGTGAATCGCCCGGCAAGTGGATATGATGCTCCCTCAGGTTTGTTTGATCGAGCAGGTCGAGTCAGGTGTCGACGCGATATCTGGAGGACACTCATGCACGAACGCATTCTGCCGAGGGACGTGAACATCGGCCCAGGCGCATGATCACCACCGCAGCGATCGCCGGAGGCCTCCTCGCGGGGCTGCTCATAGGTAGAGGACGTGCACCGAGACGGCGGACAGGGTTCATCGTCACAGGCGTTCTCGTCCTGGCGGCGCTCATCGGCGTCCTCTCTCTCGAGCGATCAGGACTCCTCCACTCTCTGCTCACGTGCGCCGCTGCTGTCGCGGGAGCCACCGGCTCTGCAGCCTCCATCTGGAAGCAGCAGATGCCGGAGCTGAACGTGTCCTGGGCCGGCTGGGCTTGGCGCGAACTCGTTCACCCTCGGTATGTGCGCGAGCAGTTCCGACAGCTCCGCGGACGAGGGGACTGAGGCGAATTCCTCCCGGCAGCAGTGATCATCGTCACCCTCGCGGCGACACACGCTCCGCCTCGGCGATTCCGGTGGCTCAGGCCGCGCCGAAGCGACTCCGGTAGCCGGACGGCGTGCTGCCGAACGCCTGCGCGAAGTTCTGCCGCAAGGTGACCGGATTCCCGAAACCGCAGGCGGTCGCGATCCGGTCGATCGGCAGGTCGGTCGTCTCGAGCATCCGGCGCGCCTCGTCGAGTCGGCGCGAGCGCACCCAGGCGGCCGGAGTGGTCCCCGTCGCCGTGCGGAACGCCCGTACGAACGAGCGCCGGCTCATCAGCGCCTCGGCCGCCAGCCGATCCACGCCCAGCTCCTCCTCGAGGTGCGCCAGGGCCCAGGCGGAGGCGCGCGCGATGCGGTCGTCCGTCGGCTCCTGGGGCAGCGGCCGCTCGATGTACTGCGCCTGCCCGCCCTCGCGGTGCGGTGCGACGACGAGACTGCGTGCGACCCGGTTGGCGGCCTCCGCACCCAGCGCGCCGCGGACGATGTGCAGGCACGCGTCCAGCCCCGAGGCGGTGCCCGCCGAGGTCAGCACGTCGCCGAGGTCGAGGTAGAGCGCGGTGGCGTCGACCGCGATGGTCGAGTGGCGCGCCGCCATGCCCGCTGCCGCCTGCCAGTGCGTCACCGCCGCGCGTCCGTCGAGCAGCCCGACGTCGGCGAGGACGAGCGCGCCGAGGCAGAGGCCCGCGATCCGCGCGCCGCGCTCGTGCGCGTCGAGCAGCACGCGCGCGAGGGTCCCGCCGGGCGCGCGACCGTCGTCGATCCAGGACGGGATCACCACGAGGTCTGCTGCGGCGGCCGCCTCCGGTCCGTGCACCCCGGCGATCGTGTAACCCTCGGCCGTGCGGATCGTCCCCGGCCGGTCGGCGAACAGGACCGTCTCCCACTGGGCGAGGCCGAGCCGCCGCACCTCGTCGAAGACCATCTGCGGCACCGAGAGGTGGAACATCGTCACACCGTCGACGGCGTGGATCGCGATGTGCACGGTGACCTCCTCCCTTTGGCCCGTATCCATCGTAGGGCCGCCGTCGTGCCACTGGCCCGGCCGCCTGACGACCATCAGGATCGGAGGACCGCCCCCGACCCCTGGAGAAGACACCATGACCACTCCCCGCCGCGCCCTGATCCTCGTCGACGTCCAGCAGGAGTACTTCGCCGGACCCCTCGAGATCCGCTTCCCCCCGCACGCCTCCTCGCTCCCCCGGATCGCCGCCGTGATCGACGCCGCGACCGCCGCCGGCCTCCCGATCGCCGCCTTCCAGCACAGCGCGGGCGAGGGCGCTCCGGTCTTCGCCCCCGGGACGGAGGGTTTCGAGCTCCACCCCGAGATCGAGCGCCGCCGCACCGACGACTGGACGTCGATCACCAAGCAGTACGGCACGGTCTTCGCCGGCACCGACCTGCTCGCCTGGCTGCGCGAGCGCGACGTCGACACCATCACCCTGGTCGGCTACATGACCAACAACTGCATCCTCGCCTCGGCCGCTGAGGCCGAGACGCACGGACTCGCCGCCGAGGTGCTCTCGGACGCCACCGGCGCCATCGCGATCTCGAACGCGGCCGGCTCCGTCGACGCCGAGACGGTCCACACCACGCTGCTCGCGCTGCTGAACTCGAACTTCGCGGCCGTCGGCACCACGAACGAATTGATGCGCGCGATCTCCGCGGGCGAGGCGCTGCCGAAGAGCGACCTCGGGACCTCGGCCGTCGCGGGCGCTGCGCTCGCCTCGTAGCCGGACCCGCTGGGGGCCCCGGAGGCGCGTCCAAGACAGGGCGGACAGCGTCGACGCTCCGAGTCAGGGACACGCCCCGATCCAGAGACTGTCGCGCGCGCGGGTCATCCCGACGTAGAGCTCGCGCCGACGGATGGTCCACGTCTCGTCCTCGGAGACCGCGCTCTCGAGGAGAGGCGGCGGCACGCGCGGCAGGAGGACGTGCTTGAACTCGAGGCCCTTCGCCCGCTTGATCGTGCCCACCTTGACCGCGTCGACCGGCAGCCCCGCGTACTCCGTCAGCTGCAGGACGGGGATCCCCGCTCCGTTGAGCACTCGGACCGCATCCCTCACCCCCTGATTCGTCAGGCAGAGGACGCCGACGTCACCGGGTCGGCAGTCGAGTCCCGCGACGTGCTCGACCAGTTCCCGATCGTGAGCCGCACGGGCGGTGAAGCTCCGGGAGACGGGAACCGGTCCCGACCGCGGCACCTCGCCGAGGAGGTCCCGACCGCCGATGTCCCCCTCGATGTCCGCGAACTCGTCGCCCGCGACCAGGGCGGCCGCGAAGTCGGCGATCTCCCTCGTGTTGCGGTAGTTGGTCGACATCACGACGCCTCGCCCCGCGATCGAGACGCCTGCCTCGGACAGCGTGAACCCACCCGGGTAGATGGTCTGCTGCCCGTCCCCGATGAGGGTGAGCCCGTCGGCCCTGTCGCCCGTCAGCAGGAACAGCATGCGCACCATCGCGCAGGTGAGGTCCTGCGCCTCGTCGATGATCACCGCGCCGTACTCCTCGAGAGGCGTCGCACGCAGCGAGGCCTCGGCCTGCAGGATGACGTCACCGAAGTCGTGAACGCCCCGCCGTCGGAGCCCGGCTTCATAGGCCAGGAACAGCCGCCACACCTCGCGACGCTGATCGACAGTCAGCGGGCGGCGGCGGCCCGTCCTGACGAGGTCCGCGTACTGGTCGAACCGCGTCAGGCCTCGGCCCTTGATGACGTAGCCGATCTCGTCCCGCCAGTAGTTCGGGTTCGGCTCGATCGCAGCGAGGGCGGCACCCGCGCCGACGCGCAGCCACGCGGAGGAGAAGGCCGATTCGATCTGCGGGCCGTCCAGGCGGACGCGGACGCCGCGCTGAGCGAGGAGCCGCAGAGCGAACGCATGGACGCCTGCGAACTCGACCGAGTCCACCGCATCGGGAGCCAGTCTCGCCAGAAGATTTCCCAGCACGTCGGGCAGCGTCCGCACGAAAGAGGTGACGAGCACTCTGCTGCGCTGGGAGCGCGCCAGGTAGGCCGCCCGATGCAGGCCCACGACGGTCTTGCCGGTCCCCGCCGCCCCGCGGATGCGTGCCGGCCCGTTGAAGCCGCGGCGGACGAGCCTGGCCTGCCCGGGGTGGAGGAACGCCATCCACTCCTCGATGGGCGCGGCCAGGAGCCCGGCGTGGAGAATCTCCGTCACCTCCTCGACGTCGACGAGAGGCTCCGGCTCGGCCTCGGGCAGGACAGGATCGGGGATGGCCGCGTGCACAGGGACCGGCGACGCCCCCAGAACCGGGAAGTGGCCGAGGGCGGCGGTCAGTACCGCGTTCACCTGGATGTCCGTCAGCCGACGTCCTCGCGAGTTGATGTGCAGAGCGGCCCGCTTCTCGCCGATGACGACCACGCCGCCCACCTCGACGGCGGGTGTGCTGCGTCCGGCCAGCACGACGAGCACGTGCACCTCCCCCGGAGCCAGCCCCAGGTCCGCCATCACCGCTTCGGTCCGGTAGCCGACGTCCGCGAGGCCCGCGAGATCTTCCGTGACGTCCGCTTGACCGCGGAAGATCCGGCCCGCCGAGATCTCGACGTCCGCCCAGGCCTTGGTGTCCACGATGAAGAGCCCGCCCGGACCGACGAGCACATGATCGATCTGCGCTCGGGACCGCGACCCCGGCCAGCCGCGGTCGTGGAGGAACGTGTACCCCGCGGCGGAGAGCGGTGCAAGACTGCCGGCGACCTGACGCTCGGTCCGGTGCGCGATCATCCAGCGCTCTGCGGCGTCCCGCGCCTCCGACGCCAGACGATCGTGCTCCGACGCCACGGCGCGGAGTCGTCGCTCCTCGAGCCCGGCGGAATGACCGGCCGCTCCCACATCCACCTCCGAGCAGCGGGTTCCCTCCCCGCAGACCGTGCCCATCCTCGCGAACAGCCGCCGTCCCCGGCGTGCCCTCTTGGGAGGGCGTGCGAGGAGTCGGTCACTCAGTGCCCGCGGGATGCTGCGACACGGTGAGGGATCGCGTCAGCGCCCACACCGACGGAACGGCCAGCACGCTCGAGAGGAAGCGGTCTCCACTATCCACAGCTCGGGTTGCGCAGCAGCGGAGTAACCGCCGGTCCCGCATCCGTCTCCGGCGCGGGCCTCGAAAGATGACTGCACGGTGCCCCTGGAGGGACTCGAACCCCCAACCTGCTCCTTAGGACGGAGTCGCTCTTCCATTGAGCTACAGAGGCTGGCCGAGCCAGTGTACCCGTCGCCCACCCCTCCCCCGAAGCCGCCGTTGACAGCGGAGCCCCGACCTGCTTGGTTAGTTACTGCACCAACTAACCACAGAACCAATGTCGTGCAGGAAGGAGCACCCATGGACGACTCGCGGCCGATCTTCCTGCAGATCGCCGAGCAGATCGAGAACGACATCATCGCGGGGGCGCTCCCCGAAGAGACCCAGGTCCCCTCGACGAACGAGTTCGCCGCGTTCCACCGCATCAACCCGGCGACCGCCGGGAAGGGCGTGAACCTGCTCGTCGATGACGGGGTGCTCTACAAGAAGAGGGGGATCGGCATGTTCGTCGCCGAGGGCGCCCGCGACCGGCTGGTCGAGAAGCGCCGCACGCAGTTCCGCGACCAGTTCGTCGCACCGCTGCTCGCCGAGGCCGCCAAGCTCGGCCTCACCCGCGAGGAGCTCGCCACCATGATCAGCGAAGGGGGATCGCGATGAGCGCGGTCATCGAGGTCGCCGGCCTCAGCAAGAACTACGGCAGCATGCACGCGATCCGCGACGTGGGCTTCGCGCTCGACGAGAACCGGATCCACGGCCTCCTGGGCCGCAACGGCGCCGGCAAGACGACGCTCATGTCCCTCCTCACCGGTCAGGAGTTCGCCAGCTCCGGCGACATCCGCGTCTTCGGAGCGGCGCCCGTCGAGAACGCCGCCGTCCTCTCCCGCACCTGCTTCATCAAGGAGAGCCAGAAGTACCCCGAGGACTTCCAGGTGAAGCACGTCCTGCGCAGCGCCCCGTGGTTCTTTGAGGACTGGGACGACGCCTTCGCCCACGAGCTCGCGAGCGACTTCCGACTGCCGCTGAACCGCCGGGTCAAGAAGCTCTCGCGAGGGCAGCTCTCGGCCGTCGGAGTGATCGTCGGCCTCGCCTCCCGCGCCCCGCTCACCTTCTTCGACGAGCCCTACCTCGGCCTCGACGCCGTCGCCCGGCAGCTCTTCTACGACCGCCTGCTCGCCGACTTCGCCGAGCACCCCCGCACCGTCGTGCTCTCGACGCACCTGATCGACGAGGTCAGCAGCCTCCTCGAGCACGTCCTCGTCCTCGACGAGGGCCGGCTCGTCGTCGACAGCGATGCGGAGGAGCTGCGCGGCTCGGCCGCCACGGTGGTCGGCACGCGCAGCGCGGTCGACGCGTTCACGTCCGGTCGCGAGGTGCTCTCGCGCAGCGGCGTCGGCGGACTCGCCTCCGCGACACCCCCCCGCCTCGACCACTCGGGCCGGGCCCAGGCCGCAGCCGCAGGGCTCGAGCTCGAGCCCGTCTCCCTCCAGCAGCTCGTGGTGCAGCTCACGAGCACGACCCCCTCAGGGAAGGACGCCTCATGACGACCACGGCCCCCGTACGGCACCTCGGCACCTCCGACCGACTGCTCCGCATCGTCCGCCTCCACTTCGCCAACCCCGCGACGCTGCTCTACACGCCGCTGGGGATCCTCGCCGCGATCTTCCTCGGCAGCCTCGCGATCTTCTGGGTCGTCCTGCGCACCATCGGCGCCGACAGCGTCGGCGGCGAGTCCGGCGTCCAGGTCTCCGGACCGGGCGCGTTCATCTTCATCTACATGCTCGTCGTCGCGATCCAGGCGGTGAACATCACCTTCGGCCTGGCGCTGGGCTACGGATCCACGCGGCGCGACTTCTACTGGGGCAGCGCTCTCACCTTCCTCCTCCTCTCCGCCGGCTGGACCGTGCTCTACACCGTCATGGCCGCGATCGAGTCGGCGACGAACGGCTGGGGCATGGGCGGCATCCTGTTCCGGGTCGTCGGTTTCGGCGGCATCTCGTGGGTCGAGCGGGCCTTCGGGGTCTTCGTCCTGTTCCTGTTCTTCTTCTTCGCCGGAGCCGCGACCGCGTCCGTGTACGTCCGCTGGCGAGCGGTGGGCATGACGGTCTTCTGGATCGGCCTCGCCGCGGTCGCCGTCGCCGTCGTCGCCCTGATCAGCCTCACGGGCACGTGGGACTCGGTGCGGCTCGCCCTCGAAGCGGTCGGCCCGACCGGCGGTTTCGCGCTGCTGCTCGTCCCCACCGCGATCGCGGCCCTCAGCGGCTGGCGGGTCCTCCGCCGCGCCACTCCCCGCGGCTGAGCTCGCCGGAGCAGCACCCCGCATCCGACCGTCACGAGCGGGAGCGCCGCAAGGCCCTACCGCACGGGGCGGTCGCCTGGAAGCGTGGCCGCATGGCCGCATCCACCAGCACCGCGCAGACGATCACCGCCCTCCCCTCCGCCTCGGCGCACACCTGGGCCGCCCGCGACGCTGACGCGCCGCTGACGCAGGAGACCCTCGAGACCGTCGACGCCTGGTGGCGCGCCGCCAACTACCTGGCGGTCGGCCAGATCTACCTCCTGGCGAATCCCCTGCTGACGGAGCCGCTCACCCGCGACCACATCAAGCCGCGCCTGCTCGGCCACTGGGGCACGACTCCGGGCCTCAACCTCATCTACGCGCACCTCAACCGCGCGATCCGCGAGCGCCGCCAGTCGACGCTCTACATCACCGGACCGGGACACGGCGGCCCGGGCATGGTCGCCAACGCCTACCTCGACGGCACCTACAGCGAGATCTACTCGCACATCGACGAGACCGAGGACGGCCTCCGCCGCCTCTTCCGCCAGTTCAGCTTCCCCGGCGGCATCCCCAGCCACGCCGCTCCCGAGACCCCGGGCAGCATCCACGAGGGCGGCGAGCTCGGCTACGCGCTCAGCCATGCGTACGGAGCCGCCTTCGACAACCCGGACCTCCTCGTCGCCGCGGTCGTCGGCGACGGCGAGGCCGAGACGGGACCGCTCGCCACCAGCTGGCACTCCAACAAGTTCGTGAACCCCGCGACCGACGGAGTGGTCCTGCCGATCCTGCACCTCAACGGCTACAAGATCGCGAACCCCACGATCCTCGCCCGCATCCCGTACGAGGAGCTCGAGAGCCTGCTGCGCGGCTACGGCCACGAGCCCTTCCTCGTCGAGGGCGGCTTCGACGGCGAGGACCCGATGCGCGTGCACGAGCGCTTCGCCGAGGTCCTCGACACGGTGCTCGACCGCATCGCCGCCATCAAGGAGCGCGCCGCCGCCGGCGACCTGACGCGGCCGGCCTGGCCGATGATCGTCCTCAAGACCCCCAAGGGCTGGACCTGCCCCGCCGAGATCGACGGGGTGCAGGTCGAGGGCACCTACCGCGCCCACCAGGTCCCCCTGGCCAACGCACGGGACACCGAGGAGCACACCCGCCTCCTCGAGGACTGGCTCCGCTCATACCGTCCCGAGGAGCTCTTCACCGCGAGCGGCGGCATCGCCGAGCGCGTGCGCTCGCTCGCTCCCGAGGGCGAGCTGCGGATGAGCGCCACGCCCCACGCGAACGGCGGTCTCCTGCGCCAGGCCCTCCGCCTGCCCGACTTCCGCCGCTACGAGGTCGTCGTCGAGTCTCCCGGCGGCACGGTCGCCGAGGCGACGAAGGTGCTCGGAGAGTGGCTCGCCGACGTGATCCGCGAGAACCCGGTGAACTTCCGGATCTTCGGTCCCGACGAGGTCGCGAGCAACCGCCTGCAGAGCGTCTACGCCGCCACCGACAAGCAGTGGGAGGGCGAGCTCAGCCCCCTGGACGACCACCTCGCGCGCGTGGGCCGGGTCATGGAGGTGCTCTCGGAGCACCAGTGCCAGGGCTGGCTCGAGGGCTACCTGCTCACCGGCCGGCACGGGCTCTTCACCTGCTACGAGGCCTTCATCCACATCATCGACTCGATGTTCAACCAGCACGCGAAGTGGCTGAACGGCACCCGCGAGATCGAGTGGCGCCGACCCATCGCGAGCCTGAACTACCTGCTCTCGAGCCACGTCTGGCGCCAGGACCACAACGGCTTCAGCCACCAGGACCCGGGCTTCATCGACCACGTCGTCAACAAGAAGCCGGAGGTGGTGCGCGTCTACCTGCCCTTCGACGCCAACACGCTGCTCTCGGTCTACGACCACTGCCTCCGCAGCGTCGACTACGTCAACGTCGTCGTCGCGGGCAAGCAGCCCGCCCCCGCGTGGCTCACGATGGACGAGGCCGTCGCGCACTGCACGCGCGGTCTGGGCATCCTCGAGTGGGCGAGCAGCGAGCGCGAGGGCGAGTCCCCGGACGTCGTGCTCGCGTGCGCGGGCGACGTCCCGACGCTCGAGACCCTCGCCGCCGTCAGCATCCTCCGCGAGAAGCTGCCGGACCTCGCGATCCGCACCGTCAACGTCGTCGACCTCATGCGGCTGATGTCCGAGTCCGAGCACCCGCACGGTCTCTCCGACCGCGAGTTCGACGCGGTCTTCACTCCCGATCGCCCCGTCGTCTTCGCGTACCACGGCTACCCGTGGCTGATCCACCGCCTGACCTACAAGCGGACCGGACACCAGAACCTGCACGTGCGCGGCTACAAGGAGAACGGCACCACCACCACTCCGTTCGACATGGTGATGCTGAACGACCTCGACCGCTACTCGCTCGTGATCGACGTCATCGACCGCACTCCCGGCCTCGGCTCCCGCGCCGCCGGCCTCCGCCAGGAGATGCAGGACGCCCGCCTCCGCGCCCGCGCCTACACCCGCGAGTTCGGCGAGGACCTCCCCGAGGTCGCGAACTGGACCTGGTCCGGCGAGCGCTCGGGCAACGCCAGCACCGCCACGGGCGGCGACAACGAATGACGCGGCGCGAGGGACGCCTTCCGCGGCGTTGTCGTCGGGCGCGATACCGCCGGTATGGCTTCCTCCTCCGCCTTGCGGAAGCCGCCCCTCGCACCGCGTCCGGTAGAGCGGTCGGCCGGTCCGACGAGGCCTCCGCGAGATGTCACTCCGGTGGGCGACACTCCGGTCACCTCGTACCGGAGTGGCATCTCACGGCTCAGGCAGCTGGAGCCAAATAGCCGTTCCACTCCGGTTCCATGCGCTCCGCCCCGCGCACCAGCCAGGAGCCGGCCCGCGGCACGCGGGGCACGGTGCGCAGGTGCCAGCCCATCTCGGCCGGCGTGCGGTCGCTCTTGGTGTTGTTGCAGCGGTGGCAGCAGGCGACGAGGTTCTCCCACGTGTCGCGCCCGCCGCGCGACTTCGGCTGGATGTGGTCGATGGTGTTCGCGTGCGTCCCGCAGTAGCCGCAGCGGTGGTTGTCCCGCCGGAGCACCCCGCGGCGCGACACGGGTACCGTCCGCGAGCTCGGGATCCGCACGTAGCGGGTCAGCAGGATCACGGAGGGCCGCACGTAGTCGCCGGCCGCACCGTGCACCGGATTGTCCTCGTCGGCCTCGATCACGGTCGCCTTCTCGGTCATCAGCAGGACCAGTGCCCGCTTGAACGAGACGACCGCGAGGGGCTCGTAGCCGGCGTTGAGAACCAGGGTGCGCATCAGTGACCTCCGACCGTGCCTCGGTCGTCGCCGCGCGGCATCGCCCAGAACGCGAAGAAGGGCGCCGTCGTGGTGACGGCGCCCTTCGGGCCCGCGGCAGAGCGCCGCGTCGAGTCGTGGTGACGTATCCGCGTGTCGGAGGAGTGCACCGACGCGGAGAGGATCCCCGCCCGGATCGAGTCGGTCCGCCGCACGCGCGAACGCAGCCCCACTGAGTGGTGCCCGTTCCGCTCGGCCATCCCGGCACTCCGTCCCTCGACGAACCGCTCCGCCGTTCGAGCGGAGTGGGGTTCAGAGTATTCCTTCCCCCGCGAAACACCAGAGGTTCGCCGGAATTCGTCATCCGCATTTCACATCGACGACGCCCGGAACGCGGACGAGCCCGCCCCCGGAGAGGGAGCGGGCTCGCGGGTGCGCGGCAGGCGGTCAGCCGGCGATGCGCACGATGTAGTAGTCCGACGTCCAGATCGGCTGCACGCGGACGCTCGCCCCGGCGTAGGGCGCGTGGAGGATGTTGCCGTTCCCCGCGTAGAAGCCGTCGTGGCCGGGCATGATCACCAAGTCGCCGGGCTGCGCCTCGGACTCCGGGATGCGGGTGCCCATCGCGGCCTGGCCGGCCGCCGAGTGCGGCATCGAGATGCCGTACTGCGCGAACACGTACATGACCAGACCGGAGCAGTCGAAGCCGCTCGGGTCCGCGCCGCCGAAGACGTAGGGCACGCCCTGGTACTGCAGCGCGGTGTTGAACACCGCCGACAGGCTGTACCCGGTGGTCGGGGCCGACGCGGCGAGCTCCGCCGCCGAGGCGCCGTCGTAGGAGTTGAACTCCTCCGCCGTCTCGGCGCGGGCCTCCTCGACGTCGTCCGTGTCCACGACGGGCTCGACCACGGGCTCCGGCTCGGGGGGCGGCGGGGGCGGAGGAGCGGCCTCGGCCGAGAACGCGTCGCGCGCGATCGCGTTCTGCACGACGCTCCCGGCGACGGCCACGGTCTGGGCGTCGCCCTGACGCAGGAGATCGGCCTGCGAGGCGGCGAAGGGGCTGTCGGTCTCGGTGCCCGGAGAGAAGGCGTACGCGGGCAGGGCCATGGTGGCGACCAGCGCACCGGCGAAGCCGACGATCGCGACCTTGCCGAGCTTCCGGCCGCGGTGCTTGCGCGGGGTGCCGGCCGGCGACGGCACGAAGTCGGTCACGTCGCGCTGCCGGGCCGGCGCCGTCGGGACGGCTCGGCGGGCCACCGGCGCCTCCGAGTGGATCCGAGCGCGCACGACGGGCGGCTGGTTCTCGAAGGTGGCGGTGCTGCGGGGGCTGTTCG
>NZ_JAMRYM010000071.1:0-19489 GCF_023743255.1 Rathayibacter rubneri
CTGTTCGCCGGGGGCGGCTCCTGTCGTTCCCGGGGAGGCGCGCCGTCCGGTCCGCCCCCGGCGAACAGCGCCCCCTCCCGCTCCGCCCCCGGCGAACACGGCGGAGTCGGCGGGGGAGCGTCCGATAGATTCGCCTCCGAAGCGACAACTGAAACGGAGCAATACATGGCCGACATGGTTATGCCCAACAGTGTTTTCGACCGCCTGCTCAAGGACCGGATCATCTGGCTCGGTTCCGAGGTGCGCGACGAGAACGCGAACGAGATCGCCGCGAAGCTCCTGCTCCTCGCGGCCGAGGACGCAGAGAAGGACATCTTCCTGTACATCAACTCGCCCGGCGGCTCGATCACCGCGGGCATGGCGATCTACGACACGATGCAGTTCGTCCCGAACGACATCGTGACCGTGGGCATCGGGATGGCGGCCTCCATGGGCCAGCTCCTCCTGACCGCCGGCACCCAGGGCAAGCGGTACATCACGCCGAACGCCCGCGTCCTCCTGCACCAGCCGCACGGCGGGTTCGGCGGAACCGCGTCCGACATCCAGACCCAGGCGCAGCTGATCCTCGACATGAAGAAGCGACTCGCCGAGATCACCGCCAAGGCGACCGGCAAGACGGTCGAGCAGGTCAACGAGGACGGCGACCGCGACCGCTGGTTCAGCGCCGAGGAGGCCCTGGCCTACGGCTTCGTCGACCACATCCGCGCCTCCGCGACGGACGTCGCCGGCGGCGGCGGAACCGCCACCGAGTGAGCCTTCCAGACGCGCCGAGAGATCAGGAACAGACAATGAACGCACCCACCTTCGGCGGAACGGCCTTCGGCTCCGGAGCCGCGCCGTCCTCGCGCTACATCCTCCCCACCTTCGAGGAGCGCACCGCCTACGGCTACAAGCGCCAGGACCCGTACGCGAAGCTCTTCGAGGACCGCATCATCTTCCTCGGGGTCCAGGTCGACGACGCGTCGGCCGACGACATCATGGCCCAGCTGCTCGTCCTCGAGAGCCAGGACCCGGACCGCGACATCGTCATGTACATCAACTCGCCCGGTGGCTCGTTCACCGCGATGACGGCGATCTACGACACGATGCAGTACATCCGGCCGCACATCCAGACGGTGGTGCTCGGCCAGGCGGCCTCCGCCGCCGCCGTGCTGACAGCCGCGGGCACGCCGGGCAAGCGCCTCGCGCTCCCCAACGCCCGCATCCTCATCCACCAGCCCGCCGTGCAGCAGGGCGGCGGTCAGGCCTCGGACATCGAGATCCAGGCGGCCGAGATCATGCGGATGCGCGAGTGGCTCGAGGAGACGCTGTCGAAGCACTCCAACCGCTCGATCGAGCAGGTCAAGAAGGACATCGACCGCGACAAGATCCTCGGCGCGGACGACGCGCTCGAGTACGGGCTGATCGACCAGATCCTGACCAGCCGCAAGAGCCTCCCGGCTCTCACGGCCTGATCGACCCGGAGGGGCCGGAGCGGAGCGATCCGCGTCCGGCCCTTCCGCGCATCCGGCTCCTCTCAGGCGCGGAGGCACGCGCGCCCGCGCATCCGGCTCCTCTCAGGCGCGGAGGCACGCGCGCCCGCGCAGTCGATCGGCACGAGCGGGTCGGCGATCGCGAATCCCGGCCCGCCTGCCGGCCCCTCGCGGCTCAACGGCTAGGCTCGGGAGGGAGATCACCGGTCCCCGCACGGCCGCTCGTGATCTCGACCGGCGCCCGAGGGCGCCAGGCGGACCCTGTGGTCCGCTCGAACAGGCACCACCAGGCACGACACGACCGACGCACGACAAGGAAGTGGGGCATCCCCGTGGCACGTATTGGCGAAAGCGCCGACCTGCTCAAGTGCTCGTTCTGCGGCAAGAGCCAGAAGCAGGTCCAGCAGCTGATCGCCGGGCCAGGCGTCTACATCTGCGACGAGTGCGTGGAGCTCTGCAACGAGATCATCGAGGAGCGCCTCTCCGAATCGAGCGAGGAGACGAGCCACGAGTTCGACCTCCCGAAGCCGAAGGAGATCTTCGGCTTCCTCGAGGAGTACGTCATCGGGCAGGAGCAGGCCAAGCGCGCCCTCGCGGTCGCGGTCTACAACCACTACAAGCGCGTGCGCGTGCGCAACACGATCACGTCGGCCGACGCGATCCACGACGAGATCGAGATCGCGAAGAGCAACATCCTGCTCATCGGGCCGACCGGCTGCGGCAAGACCTACCTCGCCCAGACACTGGCCAAGCGCTTGAACGTCCCGTTCGCCGTCGCCGATGCGACGGCGCTCACCGAGGCGGGCTACGTCGGCGAGGACGTCGAGAACATCCTGCTCAAGCTGATCCAGGCCGCGGACTACGACGTCAAGCGCGCCGAGACCGGCATCATCTACATCGACGAGGTCGACAAGATCGCGCGCAAGGCCGAGAACCCGTCGATCACGCGCGACGTGTCCGGCGAGGGCGTGCAGCAGGCGCTGCTCAAGATCCTCGAGGGCACAGTGGCCTCGGTGCCGCCGCAGGGCGGCCGGAAGCACCCGCACCAGGAGTTCATCCAGATCGACACGACGAACGTGCTCTTCATCGTCGCGGGAGCGTTCGCCGGGCTCGAGGACATCATCTCGTCGCGCGCGGGCAAGCGCGGCATCGGCTTCGGCGCCCCGCTGCACAGCAAGGGCGACGAGATCAACATCTTCAGCGAGGTCCTCCCCGAGGATCTGCACAAGTTCGGGCTCATCCCCGAGTTCATCGGGCGCCTCCCCGTCGTGACCACGGTCACGCAGCTCGACCAGGACGCGCTGATGCAGATCCTGACGGAGCCGCGCAACGCTCTCGTCAAGCAGTACCAGCGCATGTTCGAGCTGGACGGCGTCGAGCTCGAGTTCGACCGCGGTGCCCTCGAGGCCATCGCCGACCTCGCCGTGCTGCGGCAGACCGGCGCCCGCGGTCTCCGGGCGATCCTCGAGGAGGTGCTCGGCCCGATCATGTTCGAGGTGCCCTCGTCCGACGAGGTCGCCCGTGTCGTGGTCACCCGAGCCGCCGTCCTCGACAACGCCGCTCCGACGATCGTGCCGCACGCCCCCCGTCGCCAGGAGAAGAGCGCCTGACACCGACCTCCGCCCCCGTCGCGCCAGTTCAGCAGGATTGGCACGCCGGGGGCGTCGTCGTCCCCGCCCGCGTTCCCTAACCTGGCGGAGCGCGTCGTGGACGTGCCGCCAGGCTCGCCCCGGCGTCCGCGATCGGAGGAACCGTCATCGTCCAGCCTCTGCTCGCCGGGATCGTCGCCGCCCTGACCGGCTTCTCCAGCTCGTTCGCGATCGTCCTCGCCGGTGTCGTCGCCGTCGGTGCGACCGATCGACAGGCGGCGTCAGGACTCCTCGCCGTGTGCGTGCTGCAGGGGCTGCTCTGCATCCTCCTCAGTCTCCGCTACCGGGTTCCCCTGACGTTCGCGTGGAGCACGCCGGGAGCCGCTCTGCTGGCGGCCACCGCCGCGGCGCCCGGCGGCTTCGACCGCGCGGTGGGCGCGTTCCTCGTCGCGTCGCTCCTGCTCGTGATCACCGGCCTGTGGCCGGCGCTGGGGCGCCTCGTCTCGCGCATCCCGCGTCCCCTGGCCAACGGGATGCTCGCCGGCATCCTGTTCCCGCTCGTCCTCGCGCCCGTGCGCGCGGCGGTCGAGATCCCCGCGCTCGCCCTCCCGGTGATCCTCGTCTGGCTCCTGCTCGTCCGGCTGCTCCCGCGCTGGGCGGTGCCCGCCGCGATCGGACTGGCGATCGTGCTGCTGCTCGCCACCGACGGGGCGGCCCTGGCGAGCGCGCCGCTGCTGCCGACTCCGGAGTTCGTCGCCCCGGTGCTCGAGATCGGCGCCGTCGTGGGCATCGGGCTGCCGCTCTACGTGGTCACCATGGCGGGCCAGAACATCCCCGGCATCGCCGTGCTCTCGAGCTTCGGCTTCCCGTCGCACTCGCGACCGGCCATCGTCTCCTCGGGTGCGCTCTCGGGCGTCGCCGCCCTCTTCGGCGGCGTGCCGATCAACCTCGCGGCGCTGAGCGCGGCGCTGACCGCGGGCCCCGAGGCGTCGCCTCGGCCCGAGCGGCGCTGGATCGCCTCGGTGTCGGCCGGTGCGTCCTACCTGGTCCTCGGCCTCGTGGCGGGCGCGGCCACCGCGCTCGTCTCCTCCGCGAGCCCGCTTCTGATCGAGGCTGTCGCGGGCCTGGCCCTGCTCGGAGTCTTCGTCTCTGCCGTCCAGGCGGTCGTGGAGGAGAGCCGGCTGAGGCTCCCCGCTGCCGCCACGCTGCTCGTGACGGCCTCCGGTACGAGTGTCGCGGGCATCGGCTCCGCCTTCTGGGGCCTGGTCGTCGGTCTCGTCGTGCTCGCGTGGCTGGTGCCGCCGCGAGCGGCTCCTCCCGCTGACGCCGTGGCGGGGTCTCAGCCGCGGGGGAGCAGTCCCCGGCGGCGCAGCAGCGGCTCGGTCCGCGCGTCCCGCCCGCGGAAGTCGCGGTAGGCGTCGAGCGGGTCGCGCGACCCGCCGATCGCGAGGATCCCCTGCCGGAAGCGCTCTCCAGCCGCTCGGTCGAGGCCGCCGTTCTCGTCGAACCACTCGACGGTGTCGGCGTCGAGGATCTCGCTCCAGATGTAGGAGTAGTAGCCGGCGGAGTACCCGCCCGAGAAGACGTGCGCGAAGTAGGTGCTGCCGTACCGGGGTGGGATCGCGGGGATCAGGAGGCCCGCCCGGCCGAGGGCGTCCTGCTCGAAGGAGAGCACGTCCGAGCGCTCCGCCCCGTCCTCCCGCTCGTGCCAGGCGAGGTCGAGCAGCGCCGCTGCGAGGTACTCGGTCGTGGCGAAGCCCTCGCCCCAGAGCGACGACGCCTCGAGCCGCTCGACGACCTCGGGAGCGAGCGGCTCGCCGGTCCCGACGTGACGGGCGTACTCGGACAGGAGCTCGGGCCGGAGGACCCACATCTCGTTGACCTGGCTCGGGAACTCGACGAAGTCGCGGTAGACGCTCGTTCCGCCGAACCGCGGGTAGCGGACCGCGGCGAGGAGGCCGTGCAGCGCGTGACCGAACTCGTGGAAGAGCGTCCCGACCTCGTCGAGGCTCAGCAGGGCGGGCTCGCCCTCCCCGGGTGCCGAGATGTTCAGGTTGTTGACGACGACGGCGGAGTCGCCGAGCAGGCTCGTGCGGGTGGAGAGCGAGTTCATCCAGGCGCCCCCGCGCTTGGAGTCGCGCGTGAAGGGGTCGAAGAGGAAGAGCCCGAGCGGCTGCCCGTCCTCCTCGAGGACCTCGAAGACGCGGACGTGTCGGCTGTAGCCGATCAGGTCGGCCCGCTCCTGGAAGCGCAGGCCGTAGAGACCCGACGCCGCGGCGAAGACGCCCGAGTGCAGCACTCGCTCGAGCTCGAAGAAGGGGCGCAGCGCGCTCGCGTCGACGGCGTAGGAGGCCGAGCGCACCCGCTCCTCGTAGTAGGCGCGGTCCCACGCCTCGAGGGCGAAACGGGGGGCACCCGCCGCGTCCTGCTCCTCGTCCGCGAGCGCCTGCATGCGCGCGAGCTCCCGACGGGCGTTCTGCGCCGCCGGTTCGGCGAGCTCCTCGAGGAGCGCACGGACGCGGGCGGGCGATCCGGCCGTCTGCCCCGACACGACGAACTCCGCGTGCGAGGAGAAGCCCAGCAGCCGGGCGCGCTCGGCGCGCAGAGCGACGATGTCCTGCAGGACCTCGCGGTTGTCGTGCTCGCCGCCCTCGCTCGCACGGCCGACGGAGGCGCGGAGGATGCGCTCGCGCACGCCGCGGTCGCGCAGGCGGGCGAGCCACGGGTGGCCCGAGTAGAGCGGGAGCGTCACGAGAACGCCGCTCGAGCCCCGGTCCGCCGCGGCACGGGCGGCCGCCGAGATATCGGAGGAGTCGAGGCCGTCGAGCGCGGACGCGCCGTCGAGCAGAACCGCGCGCGCGTTCGACTCGGCCAGCAGATTCTTCTCGAACAGGGTCGTCAGCGTCGACAGGCGCTCGTTGAGCTCGCCCAGACGCTCCTTGCCGACGTCGTCCAGCAGCGCTCCGGCGCGCTCGAAGCCCGACAGCACGCGCTCGAGCAGGTACGCCGTCTCGTCGTCGAGGGCGAGCTCGCCGCGCCGCTCGCCCAACTGGCGCAGGCGCTCGTACAGGCGGGGATCGAGGGGGATCGCATCGCTGTGGGCCGAGAGCAGCGGAGCGAGCTCCTGCTCGAGGGCGTCGGTCAGCGGTGTCCGGTCGGAGGCGCACACGGTGGAGAACACCGCGTTCACCCGGCGCAGCGCCCGCCCGGAGCGCTCGAGCGCCACGAGGGTGTTCTGGACGCTCGGGGTGTCCTCGGAGGACGCGATCGCCTCGATCTCGGCGCGGTGCCGACGCAGCGCCTCCTCGAACGCGGGGCGGTACGCCTCCGGATCGACTGCGGCGAAATCGGGCAGCCCGTGGGGGAGCGTGCTCGGCTCGAGGAGGACGGCGACGGGATCGGAGGCGCTCACCCTGCGAGCCTAGGTGCCCGGGGGCCCGGTCAGCCCCAGTCGTCGTCCTCGCCCTCGACGCGTCCCTGCGGCTGCGTGATGTAGGCGGCGTCCTCGTCGGGACGGTAGGTGACAGTGGTCCCGTCGTCGAGCTCGAGGACCGGCTTCCCCTCGAGCCAGGTCAGCTGCCAGCGCCAGTCGGAGGTGTCCGTGCCCGCCGAGACGAGCTCCTGCTCGACGTCGCGCAAAGCGGTGACGACGATCTCCGGAAGGTTCTGCGGCGGTTCGCCGCCGAGGGCCCAGCGTGTTCCGAGCTGCATCCTGTGCGTCCTCTCGTCGGTGGTCGAGGGGGCGGGCGCCGGGGTTCCGGCGCCCGCCCGCGAGCTGCTACGCCTCGGTCTCGAGCTCGATGTCCACGGCCAGTGTGCCACCCTCGGCGAACTCGAGCGCGGCGATCCGGCCGACCGCGGCGATGTCGCCGGAGGCCAGGCGGAGGGCCGACACAAGCTCCGCCGGAGCCGTCACGACGGCGGAGCGGGCCGGGGTCTTCTGCGAGGCCTTCGCATCGGTCTTGGCGCGGCGGATCGCCGTGAGGACCGTGCTGGCGGCCGTGAGGACCGCGGGGTCGCCGCCGAGACCGGTCTGCTCGGGCCACGGCTGCACGTGGATCGAGCCGTCGTGCGACCACGACCAGGTCTCCTCCGTCGCGAAGGGGATGAACGGAGCGAACAGGCGCTGCAGAGCATCGAGGGCGAGGTGCAGCGCGGCCGCGGCCGAGGCGCCGTCCTCGCCGTAGGCGCGCTCCTTCACGAGCTCGAGGTAGTCGTCGCAGAACGTCCAGAAGAACGCCTCCGTCGTCTCGAGGGCCCGGGCGTGGTCGTAGTTCTCCAGCGCGGTCGTCGCCTCCGCCACCACGGCGTCGAGGGTCGCGAGCATGCTCAGGTCGAGCGGGTCCGTCACTTCCGCACCCGGGGTCTGCGCGAAGCCGTGGATGAACTTGGCCGCGTTCAGCACCTTGATCGCGAGGCGCCGGCCGATCTTGATCTGCGTGGGGTTCTGCGGATCGAACGCGGCGTCGGTGCCCAGGCGCGACGAGGCCGCCCAGTAGCGAACGGCGTCCGAGCCGTGCTGCTCGAGCATCCCGGCCGGCGTGACGACGTTGCCCTTGGACTTCGACATCTTCTTGCGGTCGGGGTCGACGATGAAGCCCGAGATCGTCGCGTTGCCCCACGGCGCTCGCGAGTCCTCGAGCTGCGAGCGCAGCAGGGTCGAGAAGAGCCAGGTGCGGATGATGTCCTGTCCCTGGGGTCGCAGGTCGTAGGGCGCGACCAGCTGCCAGAGCTCGTCGTCCCGCTCCCAGCCGCCGGCGAGCTGCGGGGTGAGCGAGGACGTCGCCCAGGTGTCCATCACGTCGAGCTCGCCCTGGAACCCGCCCGGCACGCCGCGCTGGTCCTCGGAGTAGCCGGGTGCGGGGTCCGAGGACGGGTCGACGGGCAGCGCCGACTCCTCCGGCACCAGCGGCCGGTCGAAGACGGGGTTGCCGTCGCCGTCGAGCGGGTACCAGACGGGGATCGGCACGCCGAAGAAGCGCTGACGCGAGACCAGCCAGTCGCCCGACAGCCCGTTCACCCAGTTCTCGTAGCGCACCCGCATGAACTCCGGCACGAAGCGGACGTCGCGCCCGAGCTCCAGGAGGCGCTCCTTCAGGGCGGCGTCCCGGGCTCCGTTGACGAGGTACCACTGCCGGGTCGACACGATCTCGAGCGGCTTGTCGCCCTTCTCGAAGAACTTCACGGGGTGCGTGATGGGGCGCGGCTCGCCGGTCATCTCGCCCGACTCCGTGAGGAGCGCGACGACGGCCTGCTTGGCCGAGAACACCGTCTTGCCCGCGAGCTGCGCGTACGCCTCGCGACCGGCGTCGCTGGTGATCGCATCGGGCGCCTCCGACACGATGCGGCCGTCGAAGCCGATGATCGCGCGGTTGGGCAGGTCGAGCTCGCGCCACCAGACGACGTCCGTGACGTCGCCGAAGGTGCAGATCATGGCGATGCCCGAGCCCTTGTCCTTCTGCGCGAGGTGGTGCGCGAGGACCGGCACCTCGACGTCGAAGAGCGGGGTGCGGACGGTCGTCCCGAAGAGCGGCTGGTACCGCTCGTCGTCGGGGTGCGCGACGAGCGCGACGCAGGCCGGGAGGAGCTCGGGCCGGGTCGTCTCGATGAAGACGTCCTCGCCGCCGTCGCGGTGGAACCCGATCCGGTGGTACGCGCCGGGCTGCTCCTTGTCCTCCAGCTCGGCCTGCGCGACCGCGGTGCGGAACGTGATGTCCCACAGGGTCGGGGCCTGGGCCTGGTACGCCTCGCCGCGCGCCAGGTTCCGGAGGAACGCGCGCTGCGAGGCCGCCTGCGACTCCTCGCCGATCGTGCGGTAGCTCTGCGACCAGTCGACCGAGAGGCCGAGGGTGCGCCAGAGGTCCTCGAACTGCTTCTCGTCCTCGACGGTCAGGCGCTCGCAGAGCTCGATGAAGTTGCGGCGCGAGATCGGCTTCTGATCGGCCGCCTTGCTGCTCTTGTTGTCGCCTCCCTCGAACGGAGGCGTGAAGCCGGCCTCGTAGGGGAGGGTGGGGTCGCAGCGGACCCCGTAGTAGTTCTGCACGCGGCGCTCGGTGGGCAGGCCGTTGTCGTCCCAGCCCATCGGGTAGAAGACCTTGCGGCCGCGCATGCGCTGGAAGCGCGCGACGACGTCGGTGTGCGTGTACGAGAAGACGTGCCCGATGTGCAGCGAGCCGGACGCGGTCGGCGGCGGGGTGTCGATCGAGTAGACGTCGGCGCGGGCCAGACCGGTGCGGTCGAACCGGTAGGTCCCGTCGGTCTGCCAGACGAGTCCCCACTTGCTCTCGAGGCCCTCGAGGGCGGGCTTCGCGGGGAGGCGGTCGGCGAAGGTCATGATTCTCCGGTTCGATATGGGCGGCACCGTGTCGGTGGTGATGATGCCTGGATGGCGGCGCTGGAGCGGATCGCTCACCGGCCGCGCCGATCCTACCTCGGCGTCGCGGTGCGGGAGCCGGGCGGGTCAGTCGACGACGGGGGCGAAGCCCGCGCGGATCGGGGCGAGCGCCTCGTCGAGGTACGGCACCAGCTCGCCCCGGGTCGGACCCGCCGCGGCCCAGGCCTGCACGGCGGCCACCGCCGCTCCGACGCTCGCGTACGCGATCGCCCGGGTCAGGTGCGTGGGCAGCGGTCGCGAGGCCCGCTGCTCGACGAACGCCGCGACGATCGCGGCCTGCCGGGCGAGGCGGGACAGCGCGGAGGCCTGGAGCTCGTGCACGCTGCCGATGAGAGCGCTCTGGGTGAGCGCCCACGGCACGGAGGAGGGGCCGAAGCCGGCGCCGACCGCCAGCAGCGCGTCGCGCAGGCCGTCCATCGCGGGCCGCTCGGGGTCGGTCGCGGCGAGCGCGGCGGGGAGCTCGGCCAGGCGGTCGTCGACGAGCACCCAGAACACGTCGCTCTTGGACTCGAAGTAGTTGAAGAAGGTGTTCCGCGAGACCCCCGCCCGCTGGGCGATGTGCTCGACGGTCGTGCCGGCGTAGCTCTGCTCGAGGAAGAGGTCCAGCGCGGCGTCCTCGAGCATCGAGCGCGATGAGGCCCGGGGGCGTCCTCTGCCCGTCGCACCCGCCATCACCGCTCCCGCCCCGCATCCGCCTGACGCGCTACGATATCCCTCAACGACTTCGACCCGGCCATCACCGGCGAGTCTCCGGAAGAACGGCGTCGGCTCAGGCCTTCGCCCAGTAGAACCGGACGGGTACGGCCCGTGACAGCCGATCGAGTGGGAACGTCTCCGAGGCTCGCGCCGAGGAGCGGTCCAAGCGAGGTGGTACCGCGACCCCGGCCCGGGCTGACAGATCCGGGCGGGCCGTCCTCGTGCAGCCCAGCATCACTGCCAGGAGATCGCACGTGACCTATCCCTTGACCCCGCCCACCCCTCGCGACGCCGCCGCGTCCGGCTCCGCCTTCGGCCGTGGGGTGGCCGCTTCGCCGCGCTTCCCCGAGATCGAGGAGAAGGTGCTCGCCTACTGGAAGGCCGACGACACCTTCCAGGAGTCGATCCGCTCCCGCGAGGGCGCCCCCGAGTGGGTGTTCTACGACGGCCCTCCGTTCGCCAACGGGCTGCCGCACTACGGCCACCTGCTGACCGGGTACGCGAAGGACCTCTTCCCCCGTTTCCAGACCATGCGCGGCAAGCAGGTCCACCGCCGCTTCGGCTGGGACACCCACGGCCTGCCCGCCGAGCTCGAGGCGGAGCGCCAGCTCGGCATCACCGACAAGTCCCAGATCGAGGAGATGGGCATCGCCGCGTTCAACGCCGCGGCGAAGGAGTCGGTGCTGCGCTACACGGGGGAGTGGCAGGACTACGTCACCCGCCAGGCGCGCTGGGTCGATTTCGAGAACGACTACAAGACGCTCGACCCCTCCTTCATGGAGTCGGTCATCTGGGCGTTCAAGCAGCTCTACGACAAGGGTCTCGCCTACGAGGGCTACCGCGTCCTCCCCTACTGCTGGCGCGATCAGACCCCGCTCTCGAACCACGAGCTGCGGATGGACGACGACGTCTACAAGATGCGCCAGGACCAGACCGTGACGGTCACCTTCCCGCTGGTCGGCGAGACGGCGGAGGCGCTGAACCTCACCGCCGTGCGCGCCCTCGCCTGGACGACCACCCCGTGGACCCTGCCCACCAACGCCGCGCTGGCCGTCGGCCCGGACATCGAGTACGCCGTGCTGGCGGCCGGCCCGAACGGCGCCGCCGACGGCAAGGGCGAGCCGGAGGAGCGCGAGCTCTCGGCCGAGTACCTGCTGGCGATCGACCAGGTGGGCGCGTACGCGAAGGACCTCGGCTACGACGACGCCGAGTCCGCCCGTGCCGCCGTCTCGCGCACGCTGCGCGGGCGCGAGCTCGAGGGCATCAGCTACGACCGGTTGTGGGACCACTACGCCGACACCGAGGCCTGGGGCACGCAGAACGCGTGGCGCATCCTCGTCGCCGACTACGTCACCACGACCGAGGGCACGGGCATCGTGCACCAGGCGCCCGCGTACGGCGAGGACGACCAGAAGGTCTGCGAGGCGGCGGGCATCCCGGTCATCATCTCCGTGGATGACGGAGGCCGCTTCCTCCCGCAGATCGCGGAGGTCGCCGGCCTGCAGGTCTTCGAGGCGAACAAACCGCTCACCCAGCTGCTCAAGGCGCAGCACCGCCTGTTGCGCCAGGCGAGCTACGAGCACTCGTACCCGCACTGCTGGCGCTGCCGGAACCCGCTGATCTACAAGGCCGTCTCCAGCTGGTTCGTGCGGGTGACCGCGTTCCGCGACCGCATGGAGGAGCTCAACCAGGACATCACCTGGGTCCCGGAGAACGTCAAGGACGGCCAGTTCGGCAAGTGGCTCTCGGGCGCGCGCGACTGGTCGATCAGCCGCAACCGCTACTTCGGCTCGCCGATCCCGGTGTGGAAGAGCGACGACCCCGAGTACCCGCGCATGGACGTCTACGGCTCGCTCGACGAGCTCGAGCGCGACTTCGGCGTGCGCCCGCAGGATCTGCACCGGCCCTACATCGACGAGCTGACGCGCCCCAATCCCGACGACCCGACCGGGCGCTCGACGATGCGCCGCATCACCGACGTCCTCGACGTCTGGTTCGACTCGGGCTCGATGCCCTTCGCGCAGGTCCACTACCCGTTCGAGAACGCCGACTGGTTCGACTCGCACAACCCGGCCGACTTCATCGTCGAGTACATCGGGCAGACGCGCGGCTGGTTCTACACGCTGCACGTGCTCTCGACGGCGCTCTTCGACCGTCCCGCTTTCCGCAACGTCGTCAGCCACGGCATCGTGCTCGGCAACGACGGCCAGAAGATGTCGAAGTCGCTGCGCAACTACCCCGACGTCGCCGAGGTCTTCGACCGCGACGGCTCGGACGCCATGAGGTGGTTCCTCATGTCGAGTCCGGTTCTGCGCGGCGGCAATCTCGTCGTGACCGAGGAGGGCATCCGCGAGGGCGTCCGACAGGTCCTGCTGCCGCTCTGGAGCACCTGGTACTTCTTCTCGCTGTACGCCAACGCCTCGGGCGACGAGGGCTACTCGGCGCCCCGCCGCACCGACTCCGAGGACGTCCTCGACCGGTACCTGCTCGCCAAGACGCACGACCTGATCGAGACGGTCACCACTCACCTGGAGGCGCTGGACTCGACCCTCGCGGCCGCCGCGCTGCGCGACTTCGCCGACGTGCTGACCAACTGGTACGTCCGCCGGTCCCGCGACCGGTTCTGGCAGGGCGTCGACGCCGAGGGCGGGGGAGCGGAGGCGTTCGACACGCTCTTCACCGTCCTCGAGACCGTGACCCGGGTCGCCGCCCCGCTGCTCCCGCTGGTCTCCGAGGAGATCTGGCAGGGCCTGACGGGCGGCCGCAGCGTCCACCTCACCGACTGGCCCAGCGCCGACGAGTTCCCCGTCGACGAGTCCCTCGTCCACGCGATGGACGCCGTCCGCGGGATCTCCTCCACGGCGCTCTCGCTCCGCAAGCAGGCCGGGCTCCGCGTGCGCCTGCCGCTCGCGCGACTGACCGTCGTCGTCGCCGACGCCGCCGAGCTGGCGCCCTTCGAGGCGATCCTGCGCGACGAGCTGAACGTGAAGGAGGTGGCGCTCGTGCCTCTGGTCGACTCGAGCGCCGCCGACTACGGAGTCACCTCCCGGCTGTCGGTGAACGCCCGGGCCGCCGGTCCCCGCCTGGGCCGCGGCGTCCAGACCGTCATCAAGGCCGCCAAGGCCGGCGACTGGAGCGAGATCGACGGCGTCGTCACCGCGGGCGGCGTCGAGCTCGTCGAGGGCGAGTACGAGCTGACCCTCGAGGTCGCAGGATCCGGAGCGGACGACCGCGCCATCGCCCTGCTGCCCCGCGGCGGCTTCGTCCTGCTCGACACGGCGACCACGCCGGAGCTCGAGGCCGAGGGCCTGGCCCGCGACCTCATCCGCGCAGTGCAGGACGCCCGCAAGTCGGCCGGGCTCGACGTCAGCGACCGCATCGTGCTCGACGTCATGCTCGACGAGGTCAGCCTCGCCGCTCTCGCGCCGCACGGCACCTGGATCGCCGAGGAGACGCTCGCGACCGGGTCCGCCTTCACCCCGTTGACGGTCGCGCTCGAGGGCGGAGAGGGCGCGGTCGCGTTCGGACCGGCCGGCACCGCCATCATCCGTGTCGAGAAGGTCGAGGCCGCCGATGTCTGATCCGTTCGAGAACGACTCCGATCGCGCCGCCGCCGAGGCGGTCTACAGCACTCTGCTCGAGCGGCTCGGCGAGGCGAACGTGCGTCCGCGGCTCGCGCCGACGCGGCGGGCCGTCGAGATCCTCGGCGACCCCCAGCGCGCGTATCCGGTGATCCAGATCGCCGGCACCAACGGCAAGACCTCCACCAGCCGGATGATCGAGAGCCTGCTGCGCGCGCACGGACTGCGGGTGGGGCTCTTCACCAGTCCGCACCTCGAGCGCTTCAACGAGCGCATCGTCATCGACGGGGAGCCGATCTCGGACGAGAGCCTCGTCGCGAACTGGCAGGACGTCGAGCCCTACATCCGCATGACCGATGCCGAGCTGGCCGAGCAGGACGAGCCCCCGCTCTCGTTCTTCGAGGCCGTCACGGTGCTCGCCTACGCGGCGTTCGCCGACGCCCCGGTCGATGTCGCGGTCGTCGAGGTCGGGATGGGGGGCGAGTGGGACTCGACCAACGTCGCCGACGCGCAGGTGGCCGTGTTCACCCCCATCGCACTCGACCACACGGACCGTCTCGGCTCGAGCATCGAGGAGATCGCCCGGACCAAGTCGGGCATCGTGAAGCCTCTCGCGTCCGTCGTCTCGGCGCGCCAGACGCCGGAGGCCGAGGCGGTGCTGCGGCACGCCGCCGAGGCCACCGAGTCCTCGATCGCCTTCGAGGGCGCCGAGTTCGACGTCGTCTCGACCACGGTCGCGGTCGGCGGGCAGCTCGTCTCGGTGCGCGGACTCGCCACGACCTACGACCAGCTCCTGCTGCCGTTCTTCGGCGACCACCAGGCCGAGAACGCGGCCGTCGCGATCGCCGCCGTCGAGACGTTCATCGGTGGGGGCTCGCAGGAGCTCACCGGCGACGTCCTCGACGAGGGGCTCGCCGCGGCGACCTCGCCCGGACGTCTCCAGATCGTGGGGGCGTCGCCCCGGACCGTCGTCGACGCGGCGCACAACCCGCACGGCGCCGCATCGCTCGCCGCCGCACTCGGCCGCTACTTCGACTTCGACCGGGTCACCGCGGTGCTCGGCGTCCTGGCCGAGAAGGACGCCGAGGGCATCCTGCAGGCTCTGCGCCCGGTCGTCGACGAGCTCATCGTCACGCGGGCTCCGAGCGACAGGGCGCTGGCGGCCGACGACCTCGCCGCCGTCGCGCGCACCGTCTTCCCGGCGGAGTCGGTGCGCGTGGCGGAGGACCCGGACGCGGCGCTCACCGCAGGTCGGCTCCTCGCCGCCCGCACCGAGAAGGGCGCCCTCGTCATCACGGGCTCGCTCACCCTCGTCGGCCGGGCGCTGACGGTCGCCCGCGACGAGAACTGGCAGGGCTCGTGAGGGCCGGTCGACCGCGCCGCAGCAGGACGGTCCGCGAGAGCCTCGCCTCGATCGTCCTCGGCTTCGAGATCGTCATCGTGTTCCTCGCGACACTGGTCGCCTTCGGGCTGAAGGTCGCCGATCCCGTCGTGATCCTGGTCGGCGGCGGAGTCCTCTGCCTGGCGATGCTCGCCACGCTCCGGCTGCTCGACCGGACCCTCGGCATCAGGATCGGCTGGGTGCTCCAGTTCGTTATCGTTGCCTCGGGCCTGCTCGTCCCGATCATGTTCGTCATCGGCGCGGCCTTCGTGGCGCTCTGGACCTACTGCATCGTGACAGGCACCCGCCTCGACGCCCAGGCGCGCCCCCCGGCGGCCGGGCCCACCGACCCCACCGAAGGAGACCGCTGAATCATGGCCATCCAGGAGACCCTCGTCCTCGTCAAGCCCGACGGAGTCGCGCGCAACCTCACCGGCGAGATCCTCCGCCGCATCGAGGCGAAGGGCTACTCGCTCGTCGACATCAAGCTCGTGGAGGCCGACCGCGACCTGCTCGGCGCGCACTACGCGGAGCACGAGGGCAAGCCGTTCTACGAGCCGCTCGTGGAGTTCATGGAGAGCGGGCCGATCGTCGCGATCCGCATCGCCGGTGACCGCGTCATCGAGGGCTTCCGCTCCCTCGCCGGCACGACCGACCCGACCACGGCCGCCCCGGGCACCATCCGCGGCGACCTCGGCCGCGACTGGGGCCTCAAGGTCCAGCAGAACCTGGTGCACGGCTCGGACAGTGTGGAATCCGCGGAGCGCGAGCTCGCGCTCTGGTTCGGCTGAGCTCATCGCTCCGCGATAGCCCGCGGAGCCGCGGTCGGCTCGCAGAGGCGGTGCCGATCCGCGGAGCGTCGCGCCTTCGGCGACGGGAAAGCGCTCGGACGCGCTTTCCCGGATACGCCTCGCGCTGCTCGGCGATCCGGTGACGGGCACCTCGGATCCGTCCGGGGTGCCTTCCGTCGATCCAGGGACTGGAGCCCGCGCAGCGGGCGGATAGAGATCCCCGTTCTTCGGCAGTCGTGGGTTTCGATACGCCACTCCGCGGCCACTCGACCAGCAGGAGCCGGACGACCACCGCTCCGCCCCTTGCTGGTCGAGTAGCCCGCGCAGCGGGCGTATCGAGATCCACAGGGTCCACGAGGACGGCCGCCCGCACCGGCGCGCGCCGGCTCAGAGGTAGGAGAGGACGTCCAGACGGAGCTGGGCGATGACGGCGATCGCGAGGTAGCAGAGGATCGTGATGAACGGGATCCAGCCGTAGGCCGCCCCGGCGAAGCGGCGCACCGGCGCCGGCACCGGGAAGACGCCCTCGCGGAGGTTGCGGAGGGTCACGAGCCAGAAGCCCGGGATCACCACCGACCAGGTGAGCATGCACCACGGGCACAGCGTGCCGAGCAGGAAGACGCTCTGCGAGATCAGCCAGATCACGAAGCCGAGCGCGAGGACGAAGCCCAGGTTGAACACCGCCCAGAACCAGCGGTCGAAGCGCGCGCCCGCGAGAAGGCCCGCACCGACCACGATCGGCGCGATCCAGGCGGCGACACCGATGAGCGGATTCGGGAAGCCGAAGACGGCGCCCTGCGGCGAGTCGAGATTGGCGCTGCACTGCACCAGGATGCTGAAGTCGCACCCTAGCTCGGTCGACGGATCGGTCAGCGCGGCGAACTTGTCGAGTGTCAGTGCGAACGCCGCGACCCAGCCCACGATCCCCAGCACGATGAGCAGTGCGGCGAACAGGATCGGGCGTCGAGTGGTGGGGGCGTCGGACACCGGGGGATTATCGCACGGGCCGAATCGGCGCCTCTGGGAATGCGTGCGATAATCGGAGCCGTCGGTCCGGAAGATCCCGCGCCGGCACCAGAAGGTTTACCGGGCGAACACCGGGCCACAGGAGATCGACCGCGTTCCGCGAATGGACGCGACGGGTCCCCCGCTCCACCACGACGCGACCGACGGTCGCAGCGAGACGGAGCACGTGTCGGATAGTCAGTTCCGAGAGTGAAGCTGCACCCAGAGTCCTGCGCCACGTGAGCGACCGGACCGGGGGAGCGGAAGGATTCGCGACGGGCCCCAGGCGGCCTCTCGCACGAGGAGAGATCCGGGTAGGAAGGCGCGGCGGACGACCCGGCCGAGGAGTGCACCAGCAATGGTGGAAGACAAGAGTTCGAGCGGATCCGATCCGGACCGCGACGAGCCCCGCAGCGGGGCCAAGAAGATCAGCCGCCTCTTCGGTGGCCGCCGGGCGACCCGGCGGACCGAGTCGAGCGCGCCAGCGACAGGGGGAACGATCATCGATACCGACGAGACCGACACGACCGGCCAGGAGACGCCCGACGAGGCGAGCAGCGAGGCGCAGGGACCGGCGTTCTTCAACGCCCTCCCCGTCACGCCCGCCGTGCAGGAGGAGTCGCGCCCGGCGCGTCCCGCGCTGCCGAGCACGTCGCTCCTGTTCCAGGCTCCCGACCTGCCCGACTACGTCGAGCTGGCGCCTCTGCCTCCGCGCGGAGCGCCGCTCGGAGTGCGGGAGGAGCGCGAGGCGCCGGCCGAGGAGCAGGGCTCCGTCCGGCGGCGCTCGCGCCGTCGCAGCGGCGAGAGCGACCGCGGAGGGTCCGACGACCCCGAGAACACCGTCGTCCGGGTCCGCCAGCCCCGCGAGCAGCGGGAGCAGCGCGAGCCAGAGCTCATCACCGAGCCCCAGCGCATCAAGGGCTCCACCCGTCTCGAGGCCAAGAAGCAGCGCCGGCGCGACGGTCGCGACGCCGGCCGGCGCCGCACCGTCGTCACCGAGTCCGAGTTCCTCGCCCGCCGCGAGGCCGTCGATCGCGTGATGGTCGTCCGCTCGAAGCAGGACAGCATCCGCATCGGCGTGCTCGAGGACGGCGTGCTCGCGGAGCACTACGTCGCCCGCTCGCAGGAGGCGTCCCTCATCGGCAACGTCTACCTCGGCCGCGTGCAGAACGTGCTCCCGAGCATGGAGGCCGCGTTCGTCGACATCGGACGCGGACGCAACGCCGTGCTGTACTCCGGCGAGGTCGACTGGGACGCCGCGGCGAACCCCGGCGGCCCCCGCCGCATCGAGCTCGCGCTCAAGCCCGGCGACCGCGTGCTCGTGCAGGTCACCAAGGACCCCGTCGGCCACAAGGGCGCCCGCCTCACCAGCCAGATCTCGCTTCCGGGCCGCTACCTGGTGTACGTGCCCAACGGATCCATGAACGGCATCTCGCGCAAGCTCCCCGACACGGAGCGCGCCCGCCTGAAGAAGATCCTCAAGGAGGTCCTCCCCGAGAACGTCGGCGTCATCGTGCGCACGGCGGCCGAGGGCGCCACGGAGGAGCAGCTCACCGTCGACGTCGAGCGCCTCACCGCCCAGTGGACCGCTCTCAGCGAGAAGGCCGCGACGGGCCAGGCCCCGGCGCTCCTGCACAGCGAGCCCGACCTGCTGATCAAGATCGTCCGCGACGTCTTCAACGAGGACTTCGAGAAGATGGTCATCGCCGGGGACGACGCCCGCGAGACCATCGAGCTCTACCTCAGCCAGGTCGCGCCCGACCTCCTCGAGCGCGTCGAGGTCTACTCCGGCGAGCAGGACGCCTTCGACGAGTTCCGCATCACGGAGCAGATCGAGAAGGCGCTCGAGCGCAAGGTGTGGCTGCCCAGTGGTGGCTCGCTGGTCATCGACCGCACCGAGGCCATGACGGTCGTCGACGTCAACACCGGCAAGTTCGTCGGCTCGGGCGGCAACCTCGAGGAGACGGTCACCAAGAACAACCTCGAGGCCGCCGAGGAGATCGTGCGCCAGCTGCGGCTGCGCGACATCGGCGGAATCATCGTCGTCGACTTCATCGACATGGTCCTCGAGTCCAACCGCGACCTCGTGCTGCGCCGCCTGGTCGAGTGCCTCAGCCGCGACCGCACCAAGCACCAGGTGGCCGAGGTCACCTCGCTCGGCCTCGTGCAGATGACCCGCAAGAAGCTCGGCCTCGGTCTGCTCGAGACCTTCAGCGAGAACTGCGAGGTCTGCGCCGGTCGCGGAGTGATCGTGCAGCACGATCCGGTCGTGAAGCACCGCTCCACGGCCGCACCGCAGCAGGAGCGCCGCCGCGGCGGGCGCTCGGGCGAGAGCGCGCCCGGCAGCGCGCCCCGTCAGAACGGCTCCTCGGGGTCGAACGGCCAGAACGGCCAGGGCGCCGCAGCGAAGCCCGTCAGCACCCACGCCATCACGGACGACGCCAAGAACGCCCTCGCGCAGATCGCGGCGAGCACCATCCACCCGGCGAACGTGCGCCAGGCGGCGGAGGAGGCCGCGGCGCTCGTCGACGAGGCCTCGGCCGAGTCGGCGCTCGGCGACGCCGCCGAGGCGACGGAGAC
>NZ_JAMRYM010000072.1:0-18027 GCF_023743255.1 Rathayibacter rubneri
CCTCCGCGCGGCCGCCCTCCCCCTCCCGCCACGTCCCCGAGGAACCCCATGCGCATCACCGTCGTCAACCCGAACACGAGCGAGCGGATGACGGAGGCGATCGGCCGGGCCGCCCGCTCCGTCGCCTCGATCGGCACCGAGATCACGGCGGTGACGCCTCCGATGGGCCCGGCCTCGATCGAGAGCCACTACGACGAGGCGCTCGCCGTGCCGGGACTGCTGCACGAGATCGTCCGGGGCGACGCGTCGGGCAGCGACGGCTACGTCGTCGCGTGCTTCGGCGATCCGGGGATCGATGCCGCCCGCGAGCTGGCGCGGGGACCGGTCGTCGGCATCGCCGAGGCCGCGATGCACCTGGCGACCCTCGTCGGCCGCCGCTTCAGCGTCGTGACCACGCTCTCGCGGACCAGCGGACGAGCCTGGGACATCGCGCGCCGGGCGGGCTTCGGCGAGGCGTGCGCCGGCGTCCACGCCTGCGACATCCCGGTGCTCGACCTCGACGACCCTCGCTCCGATGCCCGGCGGGTGGTGCTCGAGGAGTGCGCCGCCGCGCTCGCGGCCGACGGCTCCGACGTGATCGTGCTCGGCTGCGCCGGCATGGCCGACTTCTGCCGCGAGCTCTCCCAGGAGCTGGGCGTGCCGGTGATCGACGGAGTCGCGGCCGCCGTCCGCCTCGTCGAGGGCCTCGTGGCGATGGGCGTCACGACCTCACGCCGCGACGAGTTCGCGACGCCGCGCCCGAAGGCGATGTCCGGCCTGCTCGCTCCGTTCGAGCTCGCCTGACGGCGGCGCGGGGCTGGGAGGATCGGACCATGACGGTCCTCCGCGAACTCGCCCTCGGCGCCCGCCTCTTCCTCCGCGGCTTCGGCACCTGGGTGCGCTCGCCCCGGGCGATGCTGCTGGGGGCGATCCCTCCCCTGATCGTCGGCCTCGTCTTCGTCGGCCTGCTCGTGCTGGTCGTGACCCGGGTGGGCGACGTCGTCACCGCGCTGACGCCGTTCGCCGACGGCTGGAGCGACGCCTGGGCGTCGAGCGCGCGGCTGGCGATCTCGGTCGCCGCGGTCGGGGCGCTCGTCGCCCTGGGCGTCGTGGTCTTCGCGGCCGTCACTCTGCTCGTGGGCGACCCCTTCTACGAGCGGATCTGGCGCGGCGTCGAGAACGAGCTCGGCGGCGTGCCCGACGAGCGCGAGACCGGCTTCTGGAGCGGGCTCGGCCGCTCGCTCCGCGACTCCGCCGCGCTGATCGCCACCTCGGTGGGCATCGGGATCGTGCTCGTGCTGCTGGGCGTGATCCCGGTCGTCGGGCAGATCATCGGCCTTCTCGCGGGCGCCCTCGTCGGCGGGCGGGCGCTCGCCCTCGAACTGACCGGGTTCGCGGGCGACGCACGAGGGATGACGCTGGCCGAGCGCCGCCGGCTCCTCGGCGAGCGTCGAGGGGTGTCCCTCGGGTTCGGAGTCGCGGTCTACCTGGCGTTCCTGATCCCGGGCGGCGCCGTGGTGGCGACCCCCGCCGCCACCGCGGGGGCGACGCTCCTGCTGCGGACGCTGCGGGGCGAGACGACCGAGCGCCCCGCCCCCCGGACGATCAACTGACGCGGCGACGCAGCCGCGCGGTCACGAGGGCCGCGGCGCCGGCGACCAGCGCCAGCGCGCCGATCGGCAGGAGCGCTCCGGCGTCCGAGCCGGTCTCGGCGAGCGCGTGTCCGGCGGTGGGGACGGCCGGGCGGGGCGCGGTCGACACGGTGCCGGTGCTCGTCGGGGACGGCGCCGGGGTCACCGGGATCGTGACGGGGACGACCGGAGCGGGCTCGGGATCGACGGCGGCCGCGAGCGAGAACTCCGCGACCACGAAATCGGGACCGGGGACGGTGCCCGAGTAGCCGCGGTAGATGTAGCGCCCCCTCTTCTCGACCCCGCCGAGCCACCGGGTCTCGACGAGCGGCGGGACCTCGCGGGAGGAGGAGCCGTCTCCGGCGACCGCCTGCCATTCGTCGTCGACCAGGACCTCGATCGTGTAGCTCCACGAGGTGAGGCAGTCGCGCAGCGTCCCGCCCGGGATCGAGATCTCGGTCTGCGTCCCCCCGGAGCCGATGGTCGCGACGCCGGCGAAGTCGATGGGCGACTCGCCCTCCTCGTAGCACTGCTCCGAGACCGGCTCCGGGGTGAGCGTCGGCAGCGGCAGCGGCGGCAGCGGCGGCAGCGAGACGGTGGGCACCGGAGCCGGGGTGAGCGTCGGCGTCGCGGTGGGCGCGGGCGACGACGTGCTCGCCACGGGCGTGGGGGTCGTGGTCGACGCGGCGGCGGCCGGGGCGAGCATCAGGGTCGCTCCGAGGGCGGCGGTAATCAGCAGGGAAGAGGTGGAGCGGAGCATGCGTGTCCTCGCGTGAAGCGCCGATCGTCGGCGGTGGTCCCGGGCGGGTATTCCTACCACGGGGCCGGAGGGCACGGGTAGACGCCCGTTCGGGACGCGCCACTCCCTCCCGCTTGGCCGCCCGTCGCGCGGTCCCCTAGACTCCCCCCGTGCGCACGTCGAACCGAAGCCCCTGGTGGCCCGCCTCCTAGGCGGACCGACGCGCGAACCCCTCGCACACGACCGCCTCGTCCGGGCGGTCGTTCTGCATGTCAGGGCCCGGGTGAGGGACACCCCGAACCAAGGACCACGATGACCTCGCTCCTCTCCCGCATCCTCTCCTCCGACGGATCGCTGCCGTTCGCCGTCGTGCTCCGGCAGGGCCGCTCCGAGGTGGACGTCTTCACCGGCGACGTCGTCGACGTCGACGGGCTCGCCGACATCCCGCTGGACGGCGGGGACGTGCTCACGCTGGTGCCCTACCGCCAGGTGCGCGAGCGCGGGTTCGCCGCGAAGGACGACGGAGCGCCGCTGCGCAACCTCCTCGTCCGCGAACGCGAGAGCGTGCCGCTGGACGAGGCCCTCCGGCTGCTCCCCGAGCGCGAGATCCCGGTCGAGGAGCGCGGCTTCGACGTGCCCGACGAGGAGTACGCCGACATCGTCCGGCACGTGATCGACGACGAGATCGGCCGCGGCGAGGGCGCCAACTTCGTGATCGCCCGCGCCTTCGTCGCGCACACCGACGCCGCTCCGGTCGAGGCGGTGCTGGCCTGGTTCCGCCGCCTGCTGACCGACGAGTCCGGCGCCTACTGGACCTTCGCGATCCACACGCCCGGTGTCGACGGCGCGCAGACCGTGACCGCGGTCGGAGCGACCCCCGAGCGGCACGTCTCGGTCCGCGACGGCGTCGCGATGATGAACCCCATCAGCGGCACCTTCCGCCACCCGGCCGCCGGTCCCACCGGAGAGGAGGTGCTCGCGTTCCTCGCCGACGTGAAGGAGAGCGAGGAGCTCTTCATGGTCGTGGACGAGGAGATGAAGATGATGAGCGCGGTCTGCCCGAACGGCGGACGCATCCTCGGCCCCTTCCTCAAGCAGATGTCGCGCCTCAGCCACACCGAGTACCTCCTCGAGGGGCGCACCGATCTCGACGTCCGCGAGGTGCTGCGCCTGACGATGTTCGCGCCGACCGTCACCGGCTCCCCCATGGAGAACGCCTGCGCCGTCATCGCCGAGTACGAGAAGGAGCCGCGCGGCTACTACTCCGGTGTCCTCGCGCTCTTCGAGCCCGAGGAGCACGGCTACACGGTCGACGCGCCGATCCTCATCCGCACCGCCTACCTCCAGCCCGACGGCCGGCTGACCGTGCCGGCCGGCGCGACCCTGGTGCGCCACTCGACTCCGGAGGGGGAGGTCGCCGAGACGCGCGCCAAGGCCTCGGGGGTGCTGTCGGCTCTCGGGCTCCTGCCGGGTCGCGAGATCCCGCCCGCCGTCGACCTCAACGCGCAGCCCGGGGTCGCCGAGGCGCTCGAGGCGCGCAACGAGCGCCTCGCGTCGTTCTGGCTGCGCCCGCAGGCGCCCGAGCACATCGCGGGTCTCGACGGTCACACCGCCCTGATCGTCGACAACGAGGACCAGTTCACGACGATGCTCGCGCACCAGCTGCGCCACCTCGGCATGGACGCCCGCGTCGAGCGCTGGTCGAGCGTCGAGGACGTGCTCTCGGACGACCTCGTCGTGTTCGGGCCCGGCCCGGGCGATCCGCGCGACGACTCCGAGCCGCGCATCGCGCGCCTGCGCGAGCTGATGACCCAGCGGCTCGACTCCGAGCGTCCGATGCTCGCCGTGTGCCTCAGCCACCAGATGCTGTCGCTGCTCGCCGGGCTGCCGGTCGAGCCGCTGCCCGCGCCGCGCCAGGGCGTGCGACTCGCGGTCGACGTCTTCGGCGAGGAGGTGGCGATCGGCTTCTACAACACCTTCTCGTCGGTGGCGGGGTCGGGTGTCGAGCGCACGCCGCTGCTGGATCTCGAGGTGTCGGGCGACCCGGTCAGCGGAGTGGTCGACGCGCTGCGCGGCCAGCACGTCGCGTCGGTGCAGGGCCACCTGGAGTCGGTCCTGTCCTCGGACGGACTGCGCACGCTCGAGCGCCTCGTGCGCACCGCCACCGCGCAGCCGGCCCGCTCGTGAGCGAGGTGCGGCTGATCGCGTCGGACGCCTACCCGCTGGAGCTGCGGTACGCGATCGCCGACAGCGTGCGGGCCGCTGCCGAGGCGGCCCGCGCTTGGCACGGCCGCGGCGACAAGGTGGCGGCCGACGACGCCGCGGTCGCCGCGATGCGCGCGGTGCTGGCGGACGCCCCCTTCGACGGGACGGTCGTCATCGGCGAGGGCGAGAAGGACGAGGCCCCCATGCTCGCGAACGGCGAGCGGCTCGGCCTGGGGATCCCGCCGTCGTGCGACGTGGCCGTCGATCCGCTCGACGGCACGCGGCTGACCGCCGAGGGACTGCCGGGCTCCGTCTGCGTGATCGCGCTCGCCCCGCGCGGCGCCCTCTTCGATCCGCGCGACGTCTTCTACATGGACAAGCTGGTGTGCTCGGCGGCCGGCGCGGGGGTCGTCTCGCTCGACCGCTCCCCCGGCGACAACGCTCAGGCGCTCGCGGCCGCACTGAGCAAGCCGGTGGAGGAGCTCGTCGTCGCGGTGCTCGACAAGCCGCGGCACACGGCGCTGATCGCCGAGCTGCGGCTCGTCGGCGTCGCGCTGTCGCTGCGGGGCGAGGGCGACGTCTCGGTCGCGATCGAGGCGGCCGACCCCGACGGGGCGGTCGATCTGGTGCTGGGCATCGGCGGAACGCCCGAGGGCGTCGTCGCAGCGTGCGCGGTGCGGGCGCTCGGCGGCGTGATGGAGGGGCGGCTCGCGCCGCAGACGCCGGCGGAGCGCTCGAACGCGCTCGCGGCCGGGCACGACCTGGACCGCCTGCTGCGCCTGGAGGACCTGGTCGCCTCGGACGACGTGCTCTTCGCGGGCTGCGCGGTCTGACTCGCGGCCCGGGCCGCCTCCGGGAAGCAGAAGAACCCCGGCTCGCGAGGAGCCGGGGTTCTTCCCGAACGTAGCGGGAGCGGGACTTGAACCCGCGACACCACGATTATGAGCCGTGTGCTCTAACCACCTGAGCTACCCCGCCGCGCGTTCTTCGCAGACTCGATCTGCGGGAACGGAGCCCCCTGTGGGAATCGGACCCACTACCTCTTCCTTACCAAGGAAGTGCTCTACCAATGAGCTAAGGGGGCGCACCTGCGGGCATCGGACCCGGAGGACCTGCCCCTCTCGGGGCGTGCCCGCGATTTGGCACCGTTAGACAATAGCACCTCGCTGGAGCGGCGGTGACCGCGGGTGGGGCGGTGCTCACCCCGCTGGTCGAGGGGGCGGCGATCTCGATACGCCCGCTGCGCGGGCCACTCGATCAGCAAGGGGGGGGGAGACGGTGCGCGCGGTGCGCAGCATGGAGGAGCTGCTCCGCGAGGGAGGAGCCGCGCCGATCCTGCTGGTCGAGTAGCGCCGCAGGCGCGTATCGAGACCCGCCCCGCTACGAGCGGCTCGCCGCGTCGAGGGAGGCGAGCTCGTCCTCGCCGAGCACGAGGGTGGCCGAGGCGACCAGGGCGGGGAGCTGCTCCATCACGCGGGCGCTCGCGATCGGGGCGACGACTCCGGGCTGCGAGCGGAGCCAGGCGAGAGCGACGGTCGCGACCTCGGTGCCGTGCGCCTCCGCCACCGCGTCGAGGGCCGCGAGCACGCGGCGACCGCGCGCGTCGAGGTACTGCGCGGCTCCGGAGGCGCGGGGCGAGTCGGGAGTGGAGCCGTCGCGGTACTTGCCGGTCAGGAACCCGGACGCGAGGGCGTAGTAGGGCACCACGGCCAGGCCGTGCTCGCGGGCGAGCGGCAGCAGGTCGGCCTCGATGCCGCGCTCGACGAGGTTGTAGTGCGGCTGCAGCGCGACCGGCGCGTGCAGCCCCTCGTCCGAGGCGAACCGCAGCCACTGGGCGATGCGGTCGGCGCTGAAGTTCGAGACGCCGATCGCGCGGACGAGCCCGTCGTCGACCAGCTCCGAGAAGACGCGCGCGATGTCCTCGATCGAGACGGCGTCGTCGTCGAAGTGCGCGTAGTAGAGGTCGATGCGGTCGGTGCGCAGACGCGCGAGCGACGCACGGGCCGCAGCCCGCACGGTGTCGGGGGCGAGGCCCTGGAACTCCGGGTGGCGGCTGACCTTCGTGGCGACGACCACGTCGTCGCGGTCCGAGCGCCGGCTCAGCCACTCGCCGATGATCGTCTCGGACTCGCCGCCCTTGTTGCCGGGCACCCACGCGGAGTAGGAGTCGGCCGTGTCGATGAAGTTCCCGCCCGCGGCGACGTAGCCGTCGAGGACGTCGAACGAGGTCTGGCGTCCCGAGGTCCAGCCGAAGACGTTGCCGCCGAGGGAGAGCGGGAAGACCTCGATGCCGGAGGCGCCGAGGGGGGCGCGGGTGGAGGAGTCGCGGGCGGTGGAGGCGCTGTCGATCGTCATCCTCCGATTCAACCCGCTGGGTGCGGGGTGCTCACTCCCCCTCCGGGCTATGTGGAGCAAGCACTCAGGCGGCACTCCGACCGGGTCGCTCGAGGAACTCCGGCTCGCGCGACGGCTCAGAGGTGCTCGGGCAGCGGGTAGTCGGCGTACGCGAAGCGGGACGAGTCCGGCGCCCAGCCGGCGACGTTGATCGTGCCCTGACCGCCGAAGAGCCGCTCGACGACGCGACCGGGCTCGAGCGAGCCGGCGGGGCGCCCCGCGAGGTCGAGCAGGCGCAGCTCGACCGGGAGGTTCTCGGGGTGCCCGGCGGTGCCGTCCGGGTACGCGAGCGAGAGCAGGTGCGCGCCGTCCGGCGAGACGTGCGGGAACCAGTCGACGGTGTCGGACTCGACGACGCGCTCGAGCCAGGAGCCGTCGCGGCGCATCCGGAACAGCTGCGCCCGTCCGCCGCCGCCGCGCTCCGAGTTGAAGTACAGGAGCTCGCCGTCGGCGTCGAAGTCGACCCCGTCGTCGGGGTGCTCGTCGGAGGTCAGAGCGGTGAGCGGGCCGCCCTCGACGGGCATCGTGTACACGTTCGTGACCCAGCGACCGGACGCGTCCTCGCCGCCGCCGATGAGGGCGAGCAGGGTGCCGTCGGGCGAGACGCCGTGGAGGTAGTGCTTGAATCGAGCGCCCCGCACCTCCTCCGTCAGCCGCCGCGCCGGCGCCGATCCGTCGAGCGCCACGGCGTACAGGTGCCCGTCTCGCGCCGACACGTACGCGAACCCGCCGCCCGGAGCGAGCACGTGGTCGTTGTTGAGCTCCTCCGGCACGCCGTCGAGCGGGATCGGGACCAGCGCACCGGCCCCGGTGCCCTCGAGCGGCAGCCGGAACAGCAGGCCGTCGCCGTTCACCACGAGGCAGGAGCCGTCGGGCGACCAGTTGGGCGCCTCGACGAGCAGGGTGCTCGACTCGAAGACCGTTGTCGACGTGCCGGAGGCGACGTCGTGCACGCGGATCCGGCAGAGCTGGTCGGGGAGCAGGGAGCGGGCCATGCGTCCACGCTAGAGGAGGCCGATGCGGCATCGGAGGGCTGCACGGCGCCGCACGAGCGAGTCAAGCCTTCCCGCACTCAGGTTCCGCCGCTCACCCCTCGGATAAACTCGACCCACGACTGTGCTGGGTGGATCTTGAGAGGAACATGTGATGCTCCTCATCCTCGTGATCTCGTTCGCCCTGGCCGTCGTGACGCCGTGGATCGTCGACCGCTTCGGGCCGAAGACGTTCTACGCCCTGGCGCTCGTACCTGCCGGCACCTTCGTCGCCACGGCCACCGCGCTGCCGACGATCCTGTCGGGCGGTGAGATCCGCGAGAGCGTGCCGTGGATCCCCGCACTCGACATCGCGCTCTCGTTCCGCCTCGACGCGCTCTCGATCGTGCTGGCCCTCGTGGTCAGCGGAGTCGGGGCGCTCGTCCTCGCGTACTGCGCGAGCTACTTCCGCCGGGACGAGCCGTCGCTCGGGCGCTTCGCCGCCCTGCTCTTCGCCTTCGCGGGAGTGATGTACGGGCTGGTCACCGCCGACGACGTGATCATCCTCTTCGTCTTCTGGGAGGCCACGAGCGTCCTCTCGTACCTCCTCATCGGCCACTACAACGGCCGCAAGGAGAGCCGCGGTGCCGGACTCCAGGCCCTGCTGGTGACGACCCTCGGCGGTCTCGCGATGCTGGTCGGCATCGTGATCCTGATCGTCCAGGCGGGCACCACGAGCCTCGCGGGCATCGTCGAGGCGGCACCGTCCGGCCCGATCGTCTCGGTCGCCCTCGTGCTCGTGCTCCTCGGGGCGTTCTCGAAGTCGGCGCTCGTCCCCTTCCACTTCTGGCTGCCGGCCGCCATGGCCGCGCCCACCCCTGTCAGCGCCTACCTGCACGCCGCGGCGATGGTGAAGGCCGGCATCTACCTCGTCGCCCGCCTCGCACCCGGCTTCGCCGACGACTCCGTCTGGCTGCCCGTCGTCGTCAGCGTCGGCGTGTGGACCATGCTCGTCGGCGGCTGGCGCTCGCTCCGCCAGTACGACCTCAAGCTCGTGCTCGCCTACGGCACGGTCAGCCAGCTCGGCTTCCTGACCGTCGCCGTCGGCTTCGGCTCGCGCGACGCCGCCCTCGCGGGACTCACGCTGCTGATCGGCCACGCCCTGTTCAAGGCGCTGCTCTTCCTCGCCGTCGGCATCGTCGACCACCGCGCCGGCACCCGCGACCTGCGCAGGCTCAGCGGACTCGGGCGGCAGGCGCCCGTCCTCGCGGGAGCCGTGCTGCTCGGCGTGCTCTCGATGGCGGGCATCCCTCCGCTGCTCGGGTTCGTCGCCAAGGAGGCCGTCTTCACGAGCCTGATCTCGGCGATCGAGCAGGGCTCGGTCTGGGGCTGGGTGGCGCTTGTCGGACTCGTGCTCGGCTCGATCCTCACCGTGGCCTACTCGGCCCGCTTCTTCTGGGGCGCCTTCGCCCGCAAGAAGGGGCTCGAGGACACGCACCTGCACGAGGAGGCCTGGACCTTCACCGCTCCTCCGGTGCTGCTCGCCGCCGCGAGCGTCGTCTTCGGCATCGGAGCGAACCTCCTCGACCCCCTCGTCGCCGTGTACGCCGACACCCTGCCGTTCGGCGCTCCCGACGGCGATCCGGAGCTCGTCGCCGCGGCCGAGGCCTCCGACCACGGCGGCTACCACCTGGCGCTCTGGCACGGCTTCGAGCCCGCGCTCGGTCTCAGCGCGCTGGTGATCGCGATCGGCCTGCTCCTCTTCGCCAAGCGCGTGACGGTGGCCCGGATCCAGTCGAAGGTGCCGAACCGCATCGACTCGGCCGAGGGCTACTGGGCCACAGTGCGCTGGCTCGACCGCGTCGCCAGCACGGTGACCGAGTTCGTCCAGCGCGGATCGCTCCCCCGCTACCTCACGGTGATCTTCGCCGTCTTCGTCCTCGGGGCGGGCGGCGCCGCCGCGTTCAACCGCACCTGGCCCGACGAGCTCGTCCTCTGGGACACCCCGGGTCAGCTCCCCGTCGCCGCGGTGATGATCCTCGCCGCGGTCCTCTGCGCGATCGCGCGCAACCGCGTCGCCGCGGTGCTGCTCGCCGGAGCGACGGGCTACGGGATGGTCGCGCTCTTCGCCCTCCAGGGCGCTCCCGATCTCGCCCTCACCCAGGCGCTCATCGAGACGGTCACGCTGGTCGTCTTCGTGCTCGTGCTGCGCCGGCTCCCGACCCGGATCGCCGCCAAGCACCAGCCGATGCGCAAGCGCCTGCGCGCGGTCATCGGCATCTCGGTCGGAGCCGTCATGGCCGTCGTCGCGACGATCGCCCTCGGTGCCCGCACCGCGACTCCGATCTCGGTCGACCTGCCGCGCCTCGCCTACGAGGAGGGCAAGGGCCGCAACATCGTCAACGTCCTGCTCGTCGACATCCGCGCCTGGGACACCATGGGCGAGATCTCGGTGCTCGTCGTCGTGGCCACCGGTGTGGCGAGCCTGATCTTCCTCTCGAGCCGGGCCGGAGGAGCGCCGCGGCTCGAGCAGCCCGGCGCCGGCGACCGCCGCGAGCGCGCGAGCGACCTGACCGCTCCCGCCTCCGAGTCCGAGCAAGCCACCGGAGAGGGCGACCGCGGATCCTGGCTCGTCGCCGGCCGCACGCTCCGGCCCGAGAACCGCTCGATCGTGCTCGAGGTGCTCGTGCGCCTCCTGTTCCACCCCGCGATGATCGTCTCGGTCTACCTGCTCTTCACCGGTCACAACACCCCGGGCGGAGGCTTCGCGGGCGGCCTGCTCGCCGGCCTCGCGCTGGTCGCGCGGTACCTCGCGGGCGGTCGCTTCGAACTCGGCGAGGCCGCTCCGATCGACGCCGGGAAGGTGCTCGGCCTCGGACTCCTCTTCGCCGTCGGAACCGCGGTGTCCTCCCTCTTCTTCGGTCTCGAGGTGCTCGAGGCGAGCTGGCTGGACCTGTACCTCCCGGTGCTCGGCGAGCTGCACCTCGGCACCTCCACCCTCTTCGACATCGGGGTCTACCTCATCGTGATCGGACTCGCCCTCGACATCCTGCGCAGCCTCGGCGGCGAGGTCGACCGCCACGGCGAGGAGGCCGAGGAGGGCTCGCCGTCCGGCGACGGCGTCACCCACTCCACCGACAGCACCCCCGGCCCCGGCGCCGGCACGGTCGACGGACTCGAGACGAAGCTCCCCACCGGCTCCACCGTCGTGGGCGGACCGGGGCGGGGGGACGACGCATGAGCACCACCCTCGTCCTCGTCGTCGTGATGGCCGTGATGTACGCCGCCGGCGTCTACCAGATGCTCGAGCGCAGCCTCACCCGGATCCTGATCGGGTTCATCCTCATCGGCAACGCGACCAACATCCTGATCCTGCTGATGGCGGGCCGATCGGGCTTCGCGCCGTTCGTGATCGAGGGGCGCGGCTACGAGGAGACCGCCGAGGGCATGGCCGATCCGCTCCCCCAGGCGCTGATCCTCACCGCGATCGTCATCACCTTCGGCATCACCGCGTTCCTGCTCGCCATGATCTACCGGCGCTGGCGCCTCGCCAACGCCGACCAGGTGGAGGACGACGAGACCGACACCTCGGTGCGCGCCGACGCGGCGGGCATCTCGGCGCAGACCACCGCCGACGACAAGGCGCTCGACGATCTGCTCGAGGCGAGCGACGAGGGCACGGCGGCCCGGCACGGCGAGAGCTCGATGAGCGACGACAGGAAGGAGGATCGATGAACGTCCTGATCCCCCTCGTCGTCACGCTGCCGCTGCTGGGAGCGGCGGTCGCCCTGGTCCTCGGCCGGCACCGCAGGGCGCAGATCCTCGTCAACATCGTCACGCTGTCGGCGGTCCTGGTGATCTCCTCCGTGCTGCTCGTGCTCGTGCTCACGGGCCAGGACGGCGGCAGCGCCGTCTACGTCGGCGGCTGGGAGCCGCCGTGGGGCATCGTGCTGGTCGTCGATCCGCTCGCCGCCCTGATGCTCGTCATCACCTCGATCACGCTGCTCGGCGTCCTGCTGTTCTCGGTGGGCCAGGGCCTGGTCGACGGCAACCGCGAGACGCCGGTCACGATCTTCCACCCGACCTATCTGATCCTCTCCGCGGGCATCCTCAACGCCTTCGTCGCGGGCGACCTCTTCAACCTCTACGTCGGCTTCGAGATCCTGCTGGCCGCGAGCTACGTGCTGATCACCCTCGGCGGCACGGCGCCGCGCATCCGGGCGGGCACGACGTACGTCGTCGTCAGCCTGGTCTCGAGCGTGTTCTTCCTCTCGGCGATCGGCCTGCTCTACGGAGCGACCGGCACCGTCAACATGGCGCAGCTCTCGATCCGCATCGCCGAGCTCCCCGCCGACGTCCAGCTCGTGCTGCACGTCGTGCTGCTGCTGGGCTTCGGGATCAAGGCAGCCGTCTTCCCGCTGTCGTTCTGGCTCCCCGACTCGTACCCGACGGCGCCCGCTCCGGTCACCGCCGTGTTCGCGGGACTGCTCACCAAGGTCGGCGTCTACGCGCTGATCCGCACCGAGACGCTGCTGTTCCCCGGAGACGATCTCAGCGCAGTGCTGCTCGTGGTCTCGCTGCTGACCCTCGTGGTCGGGATCCTCGGCGCGGTCGCGCAGGCCGACATCAAGCGCATGCTCTCGTTCACGCTCGTCTCGCACATCGGCTACATGGTGTTCGGCATCGCGATCGGGACCGAGGCCGGCTACGCCGCGACGATCTTCTACGTCATCCACCACATCACGGTGCAGACGACCCTGTTCCTCGCGACGGGGCTGATCGAGCGCGTGGGCGGGACGACGTCGATCCTGCGGCTCGGCGGGCTGCTCAAGGCCTCGCCGCTGCTGGCCCTGCTCTACTTCATCCCCGCGATGAACCTCGGCGGCATCCCGCCCTTCACCGGGTTCCTCGGCAAGGTCGGGCTGTTCGTGGCCGGCACGGAGTCGGCCGTCGACCAGCCCTCGTGGCTGATCTGGGCCGTCATCGGCGCCGGTGCCGTCACCTCGCTGCTGACCCTCTACGCGGTGGCCCGCGTCTGGAACATGGCGTTCTGGCGCCGCCAGGAGGAGGTGCCCGGCTACGAGTCCCCGCTGATCGACCAGCTGCAGGAGGACCCGCACGACACCGGCACCGTCCGCACGCGCCACTCGCCGCCGATGATGGTCCTCGCGACCGCCGGCATGGTGCTCGTGAGCGTCGGACTGACCCTCGGCGCCGGTCCGCTCTACGACGCGAGCGCGCGCGCCGCACGGGACATCGCGGATCCGTCGACGTACATCGCGACCGTGTACCGCGACTCGTCCTTCGGAGAGGAGGGCCCCCGATGAGCCCCCGCCGCCGCGTCGACGTGTGGAACCGCGTCGCCATGTTCGTGACCCTCGTCGGCATCTGGGTGCTGCTCTGGGACGACGTCTCGGTGCTCTCGATCGCGTCGGGCTTCCTCATCGCCCTGCTGATCACCCGGGTCTTCTACCTGCCTCCGGTCGAGTTCTCGAACCGCATCAACCCGTGGTTCGTGCTGCTCTTCCTGCTGAGGCTCGCTCTCGACATCGCGATCGCCTCCGTGCGGGTCTCGTGGCAGATCCTCACCCTGCCCGTCCCCGTGCACAACGCGATCGTCGCCGTCCACCTGCGCAGCCGCTCCGAGGGCATGCTCGTCTGGACCACCGAGGCGGTCTCGCTCGTGCCCGGCTCGCTCGTGATCGACGTCGACCCGCAGCAGAACGTGCTCTACCTGCACGTGCTCGGCGTCACCCACGACGAGGGCGAGCGCATCGAGGAGGTGCGCCGCACCGTGCTGCGGACCGAGGCGCGCATCGTCCGCGCCATCGGCTCGAAGGACGACGTCGCCCGGGTGAGCGAGCCGCTCGACGAGAGGGCAGGGGCGATCCGATGATCGACTGGCTCGTCTGGGTCCTCGTGCCCCTCTTCGGCATCGCCTGCCTGCTCGCGCTCGTGCGCATCCTGATCGGCCCCTCCGTGCTCGATCGCGTGGTCGCCGCCGACGTGCTCGTCGCGACGATCATCTGCGGCATCGGCGCCGAGATGGCGGTGAACGAGCACGCGACCACCCTGCCCGTCGCCCTCGGGCTCGCGCTCTTCGCGGTGTTCGGCTCGATCAGCGTCGCCAAGTTCATGGCCAACCGCGAGGAGGACTGAGATGGACGCCGTGCTCGACATCCTCACCGCCGTGCTCCTGATCATCGGAGCGGCGCTGTCGCTGATCGCCGCCGTCGGCCTGATGCGGTTCGACGATCTGCTCTCGCGGATGCACGCGGGCACCAAGCCGCAGGTCCTCGGCCTCATCTGCGTGATGCTGGCCGTCGCGATCCGCAATCCGGGCTTCGCCGCGGCCGGCACGATCATCCTCGTGATCGGGTTCCAGCTGCTCACCGTCCCGGTCTCGGCGCACATGGTGGGCCGAGCGGCCTACCGGGCCGAGGCCGTCTCGACCGGGTACCTCGTGGCGGACGAGCTCGCCGAGGCCGTGTCCCGAGCCGACGAGCAGGCCCGGACGACGACGGGTCCGGAGTCGGGGCACACCTCGGAGGAGGCGGCGCGCACCTCCCGCGCCCCGCAGCCCGAGGACGAGGACGGACCGGCCGCGACGGCGTAGACCGGCCGTGCTGCGCGACCAGGCCCGGAACGGGGTCCGGTCGCGCCGGGAGTGCCCGCCCGGCGTCGTCTTGCGGACGGGCGTCTGCGCGAGTGGCCGCGAAGCGGGTTGCGGAGCGAGCGCAGACCCCGCTCCGCGTCGACTCCTGCACGGGCACCCGCATGAGTCGCCGCTAGACGGGTTCCGGAGCGAGCGCAGACCCCGCTCCGCGTCGACTCGCGGACTGGCACCCGCACGAGTGGCCGCGAAGCGGGCCCTCGACCATCCGCGGGCCCCGTTCAGCACCGACTCGCGGGCACCCCTCCGCCCGAGTAGCCGCGAGACGGGTCGCGGAGCGAGCGCAGGGAGCGGTCGGCAGCGACCCGCGGACACGCGCCTGCCCGAGTGCACGCGGAACGGCTCCGGAGCGGGCGCAGGCGCTCAGCGCAGAAGAACCGCTCCGGACACCGCCGCGCCCTGCGCACCCGTCAGGGTCCGCGCCGCGAAGCCGCCGACGGCGAGCGTCGCGGCGAGCAGGCCGCCGATCAGCAGCACCAGCAGCGGCACCACCCAGAGCAGCGCCCTGCGGCGGCGGGCGCGGGCCTCGTCGGGAGTCTCGTCCATCACCCGTCGACCCTACGACGTCGCGCACCACCTGCCCCTGAGGGGTGCTCTATCCTGGCCGCATGCCCCTCGAATCCCCTGTTTCCGGCGCGCCCGCGGACGAGTCGGTCGTGTTCCCCACCGACTCGCCGAGCACCCCCGGGGCGGAGTGGTGGCGCACCGCCGTCATCTACCAGATCTACCCGCGGTCCTTCGCGGACGCCGACGGCGACGGCATCGGCGACCTCCCGGGCATCGCGGGCCGCCTCGACAGCCTGGCCGAGCTGGGCGTCGACGCGATCTGGCTCTCCCCCTTCATGACCTCGCCACAGAAGGACGCCGGCTACGACGTGGCCGACTACTGCGACGTCGATCCGCTCTTCGGCACCCTCGCCGACTTCGACGCGATGCTCGCCCGCGCGCACGCGCTGGGCATCCGCATCATCGTCGACCTCGTGCCCAACCACTCCTCCAGCGCCCACCGCTGGTTCCAGGAGGCGCTCGCGGCGCCGGCCGGCAGCGCCGAGCGCGCGCGCTACCTCTTCCGCGACGGCCGCGGCGAGACGGGCGAGCTGCCGCCGAACAACTGGGAGTCGGTCTTCGGCGGCCCCGCCTGGACCCGGGTGACCGAGCCCGACGGCACCGCCGGCCAGTGGTACCTCCACCTCTTCGACACCACTCAGCCCGACTTCGACTGGACGAACGAGTGGGTGCGCGAGCGCTTCCGCGAGGTCCTGCGCTTCTGGCTCGACCGCGGCGTCGACGGGTTCCGCGTCGACGTGGCCCACGGCATGATCAAGGCCGAGGGCCTGCCCGACTACACGCCCCCCGCCGACAGCGGATCGATGGGCGGAGTCGCGCCCGCCGACGACCCGGACCCCGAGACGGCCCCCTACTGGGCGCAGGACGGCGTGCACGAGATCTACCGTGACTGGCACGAGCTGCTCGCCGAGTACCCGGCCGACCGCGTGCTCTGCGCCGAGGCGTGGGTGCAGCCCCTGCCGAAGCTCGCGCGCTGGGTGCGCCCCGACGAGATGCACCAGGCCTTCAACTTCGCCTATCTCGAGACCCCCTGGGCCGGCCCCGCGCTGCGCGAGATCATCGACTCCTCCCTCACCGCCTTCGCCGCGGTCGGTGCTCCGTCGACCTGGGTGCTCTCGAACCACGACGTCGTGCGCCACGCGAGCCGCCTGGCGCTCACCGCCGACAACCCCCAGGGCTACGGCATCGGCCCGAAGAGCGCCGGGCTGCCCGACCCCGTGCTGGGCCTGCGCCGCGCCCGCGCCGCGACGGCGCTCATGCTCGCGCTGCCCGGCTCGGCGTACATCTACCAGGGCGAGGAACTCGGCCTCCCGGAGGCGATCGACCTGCCCGACGCGTCCCGCCAGGACCCCACGTGGTTCCGCACGAAGGGCGAGCGCTACGGCCGCGACGGCTGCCGCGTCCCGCTCCCGTGGGAGGCCGACGCTCCCGCGTACGGGTTCAGCCCGACCGGCGACTCCTGGCTCCCCCAGCCCGGCGACTGGGCGCCCCTCGCCCGGGACGCCCAGCGCGGAGTGGACGGCTCGACCTACGAGCTCTACCGCGCCCTGCTCGCGGAGCGTCGCGCCTCGCGACTCGGCGAGGGCACGATCGAGTGGCTCGAGGGCTGGCCGGAGGAGGTCGTCGCGTTCCGCACCGGGAGCCTCACCGTGATCGCGAACACGGGCGCGGAGCCGGTGGACCTGCCTGCGGGCGCGATCGTGCTCGCGTCCGAGGCTCTCACCGGGCCGGTGCTGCCGGGCGACACGACGGTCTGGCTCCGCGCGAGCTGAGCCGGCGGGGCCGACGCGACGGTCCACCGGCCCCTGCACGATCTGCAGGGGTCCGCACGATCTGCAGGGGTCCGCACCATCCGCAGGGGTCTGCACCATCCGCAGGGGTCCGTACGATCTGCAGGGGATGCGGGGCGGTCGGCGGGCGAGTCCGCGGATGATCGCGCTCCATCGCCGCGTGCCCCTGCAGACGGGACGAAGTCCTGCAGATCGGACGAAGTCCTGCAGATCGCACGAAGTCCTGCAGATCGGACGGACCCCTGCAGATGCCACAGAAACCTGCAGATCACACGGGCCCTGCAGACCTGACAGGGCCCTGCAGATCGTGCGCGCCACGGTGGCGGCCCCGGACCGGCACCTGACGCGCCCGGCGGATCAGCGCCCGGCGTTGGCCTTCAGCCAGAGGTACGAGTCGACCTTCGTGACACCGTCGATGCGGATCTCGAAGTGCAGGTGCGGACCGGTCGACATGCCGGTGCTGCCGACGAGCCCGAGCAGCTGGCCGACCTTCACCGGGTCGCCCTCCTTCACGGCCGCGGTGCCGTGCTGCATGTGCGCGTAGACGCTCGAGACGAGCTCGCCGTCGATCTCGTGGTCGACGATGACGTGCACTCCGAGCGAGCCCTCGCCGTCGATGACGGTGCGCACGACTCCGTCGGCGATCGCCTGGATCGGCGAGCCGTTGCCGGGGTTGAAGTCGGTGCCGCCGTGGTTGACCGAGCAGCCCGCGCAGTTGCGGTAGCCGAAGCGGTCGCCGACCGGCACGCCGACCGCGAAGGGCCACTGGATCGAGGCGTTCTGGTCGTTCGTGAAGCCGGTGTCGGAGGTGCGGACGATGGCGGCGACGTTCGTCTGCGTCTTGCGCTCCTGCACTCCGAAGGAGTCGCGGGCGACGGTCTCGGCGCCGACCGCGCCGGCGACGAAGGACTGCGAGCCCTCGCGCTGGGAGGAGCCGGGGGCGATCAGCGAGGTCAGGTTCTGCGCCTGCACGTCCTCGGCGGTGAGCAGCGAGGTCGCGGGCAGCGAGGTCGCGGCGACGATCGCGGCGGCGAAGGACATCGCGACGAGTCCGCCGACGCGGGGGCGCTGGGCACGC
>NZ_JAMRYM010000073.1:0-17735 GCF_023743255.1 Rathayibacter rubneri
ATGTCCCTCCCACCCCCGGGCCTGCGCATGGCCGACCTCGCTCCGGAGCAGCGCCCGCGGTCAGGGACTGTGGACGACCCGGTGCGGCCCGCGTGCTGGGGAGGAGCCTCGACGGCTTCCCTCGGATGGGCCGGCGGGCGGGCACCGCAAGGGCGCTGACGCTGCCGCGCTTCCGCAGAAGTCGCGGGAAGCGCGGGCGTTCACCGCAACCTCTGGAGAAGCGGCTGCACGGCCACCGAGTCCGCCGAAGTCGTCGTACTCGAGCTCGAGTACGACGACTCTCGAGGACTCGATCGCCGGCCGGACGACCGTCGAGGAGCCCGAGGCCCTACGCCGCCGCCGGAAGCCCGGCGCTCACCACGAGGCCCTCACCGTCGGCGTCCACGTCGACCAGCACCACGTCGCCGTCGCGGATCGAGCCGTCCAGCAGCGCGGTGGCGAGCTGGTCGTCGATCTCGTGCTGCATCAGTCGTCGCAGCGGCCGGGCGCCGTACTGCGGGTCGTAGCCGCGCTCGGCCAGCCACCCGCGGGCGCTGGGCGTGACGGCGAGGTCGAGCCGTCGCTCCGACAGCCGGCGCGACAGCCGGTCGACGTACAGCGACACGATCTCGCCCAGCTCGGTCTCATCCAGCGTCCGGAAGATCACGATGTCGTCGAGGCGGTTCACGAACTCCGGCTTGAAGGCCTGGCGCACCATCTGCTGCACCGCCTCCTCCTTCTGCTCGATCGACAGCGTCGGATCGACGAGGTACTGCGAGCCGAGGTTCGAGGTGAGGATGAGGATCGTGTTGCGGAAGTCGACCGTCCGCCCCTGCCCGTCGGTGAGGCGGCCGTCGTCGAGGACCTGCAGCAGCACGTCGAAGACCTCGGGGTGCGCCTTCTCGATCTCGTCGAGCAGCACCACGGAGTACGGGCGCCGGCGCACCGCCTCCGTCAGCTGGCCGCCCTGCTCGTAGCCGATGTAGCCGGGAGGGGCGCCGACCAGGCGCGAGACGGCGAACTTCTCGCCGTACTCCGACATGTCGATGCGCACCAGCGCCTTCTCGTCGTCGAAGAGGTGGTCGGCGAGCGCCTTCGCGAGCTCGGTCTTGCCGACGCCGGTCGGGCCGAGGAAGAGGAACGAGCCGGTGGGCCGGTCGGGGTCCGAGATGCCCGCGCGGGTGCGGCGCACCGCGTCCGACACGGCCGACACGGCCTGCTCCTGCCCGATGAGGCGGCGGTGCAGCTCGCGCTCGAGGTGCAGCAGCTTCTCGGTCTCGCCCTGCATCAGCCGGCCGACGGGGATCCCCGTCCAGGCGGCGATCACCGCGGCGATGTCGTCGGAGGTGACCTGCTCGTTGACCATGCGGCCCTCGGCTGGCTCCTCCTCCTTCTCGGCGGCGGCGAGGTCGCGCTCGATCACGGGGATGTCGCCGTAGAGCAGCCGCGAGGCGCGCTCGAGGCGGCCCTCGCGCTGGGCGCGCTCGGCCTCGATCCGCAGGGCGTCGAGCTTGTTCTTGAGGTCGCCGACGCGGTTGAGGGAGGCGCGCTCGCGCTCCCACCGCTTCTGCAGCTCCTCGAGCTGGGCGCCGCGGCGCGCGAGATCCTCGCGCAGCTTCTCGAGCCGCGCCTTCGAGGCCTCGTCCTTCTCCTTCTTCAGCGCGAGCTCCTCGAGCTTCAGCCGGTCGACGGAGCGCCGCAGCTCGTCGATCTCGACGGGAGCGGAGTCGATCTCCATCCGGAGCCGCGATGCGGCCTCGTCGATCAGGTCGATCGCCTTGTCCGGCAGCTGGCGGGCCGTGATGTAGCGGCTCGAGAGCGAGGCGGCGGCGACCAGGGCCGAGTCGGCGATGGCGACCTTGTGGTGCGCCTCGTAGCGCTCCTTCAGGCCGCGGAGGATCGCGACGGTGTCCTCCACGCTCGGCTCGCCGACGAACACCTGCTGGAAGCGGCGCTCGAGTGCCGCGTCCTTCTCGATGTACTCGCGGTACTCGTCGAGGGTCGTGGCGCCGATCATGCGCAGCTCGCCGCGCGCGAGCATGGGCTTGAGCATGTTGGCGGCCGCGACCGAGCCGTCGCCGCCTCCCGCGCCCATGAGCGTGTGCAGCTCGTCGATGAACGTGATGATGCGGCCGTCGGAGTCGTTGATCTCCTTCAGGACCGCCTTCAGCCGCTCCTCGAACTCGCCGCGGTACTTGGCGCCCGCGATGAGGGCGGACAGGTCGAGGCTGACGAGGCGCTTGCCCTTGAGGCTGTCGGCGACGTCGCCGGCGACGATGCGCTGGGCGAGGCCCTCGACGACGGCGGTCTTGCCGACGCCGGGCTCGCCGATGAGCACGGGGTTGTTCTTGGTGCGCCGGGTCAGCACCTGGCTGACGCGGCGGATCTCGGCGTCGCGGCCGATCACCGGATCGAGCTTGCCGCTCGCAGCGATCGCGGTGAGGTCGACTCCGTACTGCTCGAGGGCGGACTGCTGCTCGTCCTGCTGGGGCGTGCGACCGGCCTGCATCTGGGGTGTCCTCCTGATGATCGAGAGTTGAGTTCGATTGACTCAACTTTACCGCGGGACGGTGTATTCCCGAAGGTGCTCAGGCGGTGAGACGACCGTCGCCGAGCTCGCGGAGAGACGAGAGAGCGTCCCGCAGCATCCGGCGCAGAGCGGGCTCGCCGATCCCGGTGAGCGCAGCGATCTCGGGCTGGGAGTACCGCCCCGCGACGGCCAGGAGCAGCAGCTCGCGGTCCGGGCAGGCGAGCGCGAGGAGGCCCTCGCCGAGCGGGCGTCGGGCGAGCGCCCGGGAGGATCCGAGGGTCTCGCAGAGCACCTCGAGCAGCCAGAGCACCGGGGTCCGCGAGCCGGCCCCCTCGGGCGCGCGCCGCCAGACCTCGGCGAAGGCCTCGGTGCAGAGCCGGTCGCGCGTCGACGGGTCGGAGTGGACGGCGGCGATCGAGGCCGAGAAGAGACCGCTGAAGCGGTCGAACAGCTCGGCGAACGCCGCCCGGTCGCCGGCGGCGGCGGAGCGGAGCAGGCGCGCGGCGGAGATCCCGACCGAGTAGACCCCGGTCGCGACCTCGTCGTCGGTCCCTGCACTCACAGGCTCAGCGTGTCACCGCGACGATGACCGTGTCACCAGTTGCGCGGGAAGCCGCTGAGGAGTAGGACCGCGTCAGAGGCGCGGCCAGCGTGCGCGCGCGAAGCAGTACACGCCGTAGGCGATGAGTCCGAGGGCGACGAAGCCGAGCAGGAAGACCCCGAACGGCAGCTCGGTCAGCGACTTCAGCGCCTCGTCGAGTCCGCCCGCCTGCTTCGGGTCGTGCCTGACGGCGGCGACGATCAGCAGCACGCCCAGCGCTCCCAGCACGATGCCCTTGGCGGTGTAGCCGACGACGCCCAGCCAGGTGACGACGGTCCCGGCCGTGCCGCCGGGCTCCGCGATGTTCTCGAGGAACTTCTTCGATACGCCCCGGTAGACGAACACGCCGCCGACCGCGAGGACGGCCACGCCGACCAGCACGAGCAGCACCACGCCGCCCGGCGCCGCCAGGACCTGCGCGCTCGCGCTCTTCGAGGACTCCGACGAGTTCGAGCCGTCGCCCATCGCGAAGCGGAGCGCGGTGACGCCGAGTGCCGCGTAGACGAGCGCCTTCGCCGCCTCCTTGAGCCTGCTGCCCCACTTCTTCAGCTCGGTGTCGCCCTTGACGACAAGGAACGCCTCGAGGATCCCCCACAGCGCCAGTCCGAAGAGCCCGATCGTGCAGACCCAGAGCACGACGGTTCCGCCCGGAGTCGAGGAGAGCGCGCCGAGCGCACCCGACTGGTCCGCCGAGCCTCCGCCGCCCTGGGCGATCCCGAGGGCGATCACTCCGATCAGGATGTGCACGAGCCCGTTCGCCGCGTAGCCGAAACGGGCGAGCGTGCGCACCGCCGTCGAGTCCTGCGCGTCGTCCGCTGCCTGCTTGGCCTGGTTGCCACTCGGTGTATTCACAGGGTGGACGGTACGCGTTTCCACAGGTCTCCACAGCCCCTTGCACAGGCGCGCCGCGGTTCTGCGGGATCCGGAGCGGGTTCTCCCCACCCTTGTCCACAGTTCTCCACAGGGTTGTCCACAGCTGTGGATTCCCTAGAACGACTAGGGGCCGGGGCGAGAGCGCCGTCGCGAGCACGGACCGATCGCGCGAGTGCGCGAGGTCGAGGTCGAAGGGTGGTGCGGGCAGTGGTCGGGATCCCCGACGCCGCGGATCGTGCGATCCGGTCGAGCGGAGCACGCGGGATCGTGGCCGCCAGGCCCGGGCGGAGCAGCTACACGTCGACCGCGCGGACGAGGCCGTCCTGCACCGCGCCGAGCCAGTCGTAGACGCTGCGGATGGCGGCCGCGTTGTCATCGGCGGGCTCGAGGCCGTCGTCGGAGTCGAGGATGCCGAGCCGGGCGGCGAGCGCCAGCCTCATGTCGGTGAGCGCGCGCATCCATGAGAGCGCCTGCGGCTCCTCGAGTCGCACCGAGACCTCGCCCAGGCCCGCGAAGACGCCGCGGTGAGCGGAGTCGTCCCCCGCGTCGAGCGCCGCGGTCACGGCTCGGGCGTCGTCCATCTTGCGGGCGGCGAGGTCGGGAGCGGTGAACCGGCGGAACTCGGCTGCGGCCTCGGCGTCGTCGCGGTAGGCGTCGGGGAGCAGCCGGGCGAGCGCCAGGTCGTTCCGCGCCTGGTCGTCGTCGACGCTGCGGTCCAGGAGCTCGAGCATCTCGCCGGCGAGGTGGCGGAGGATCCCGGCCTCCTCACGATCGAAGCGGGCGACGGCGGCTCCGGAGGCGTCGCGGCGGAACGCGCGCATCAGCGGGGGCCGATCGCGGGGGCCGGGGTGATCTCGGGGACGTCGCGGGCGTTGCGCGCGGTCCGGGCGTTCTGGGTGTTCTGCGCGTTCTGGGCGTTCGGCACGGGGCGGCTCACGCGTCGGCCTTCTGCAGCGTCGCCCACAGGCCGTAGCCGTGCATCGCCTCCACGTGCCGCTCCATCTCCTCGCGGTTGCCGGTCGCGAGGACCGCGCGCCCCTCCGTGTGCACCTGCAGCATCAGCCGCTCCGCCTCGGCGCGGCCGAAACCGAAGTAGCTGCGGAAGACGTACGACACGTACGACATGAGGTTCACCGGGTCGTCCCAGACGAGCACGATCCACGGGACGTCGGCGGCGGAGCGGGTCCGCAGCCGCTCGTCGGGGCGCTCGATGGTCTCAGGCACGTGTCCAGCCTAGGTCGGTGCCGGGCCGCGGGGCGCGGCCGCCGCCTCCGCGCTACCCGCGCCTCGCGCCCAGAAGGCATTGTCGAGTCCGCAGAAGTCGTCGTACTCGGGCTCGAGTACGACAACTTTTGCGGAGTGGAGCCGGCCGAGCCGCCGACTCTCCAAAAGTTGCGGGAAGCGCGCGCGGTCACCGCAACTCTTGGAGAAGCGTGGGCTGCAGGAGGCCGCAGCCGTCGACTCCCCGCGAGTCGCCGTCGAGTCCGCAGAAGTTGTCGTACTCAGGCTCGAGTACGACAACTTTCGCGGACTGGAGGAGGGCGGACTGCCGGTACTCCACAAGTTGCGGGAAGCGCGCGCGGTCACCGCAACTTCTGGAGGAGGGAGGAGGAAGCCGCGCGCGGGCGCGGCCTCAGGACGACAGGCGCGGCAGGACCTCGCGGGCGAACAGGTCGAGGTGCTCGAGGTCGTGGAGGTCCATGATCTGCAGGTACACGCGCTCGACGCCCGACTCGCGCAGCGACTCCAGGCGGTCCACCGCCTCCTGCACACCGCCCGCGATGCCGTGCTCGCGCAGCTCGGCCGGCTCGCGCCCGACGGCCGCCGCCCGGCGCGTGAACTCCGCCTCCGACGATCCTGCGACCGCGATCAGCGCGACGGAGTGCACCAGCGACGACGGCTCGCGCCCAATGGCGCGGCACGCCTCGTCGACGCGGTCGAAGGAGCCGCGGATCGAGTCGAACTCGGGGAACGGCAGGTTGAACTCGCTGGCGAAGCGGGCGGCGAGGCGCGGGGTGCGCTTGGGGCCTCCTCCGCCCACGATCACCGGGACCGGCAGCCGCGCGGGCTTGGGCAGCGCGGGCGAATCGGTGAGCGTGTAGTGCTCGCCCGCGAACGAGTAGCGCTCGCCGACCGGGGTCGACCAGAGGCCGGTGACGATCTCGAGCTGCTCCTCGAGCAGGTCGAAGCGGCGGGGCGGGAAGGGGATGCCGTACGCGGCGTGCTCCTTCTCGAACCAGCCGGTGCCGAGCCCGAGCTCGACGCGCCCGCCCGACATGGCATCGACCTGGGCGACCTGGATCGCGAGGATCCCCGGCGGGCGGTAGGTGACGGAGGAGACCAGCGTGCCGAGCGCGATCCGCTCGGTCTCGCGGGCGAGGCCGGCGAGCGACGTCCAGGCGTCGGAGGGTCCGGGGCCGGGATCGCCGTCGCCCATGCGGAGGTAGTGGTCGGAGCGGAAGAAGCCGTCGAAGCCGAGGGCCTCGGTCGCCTGGGCGACGGCGAGGAGGTCCTCGTAGCTCGCGCCCTCCTGGGGTTCGGTGAAGACTCTGAACTGCATTGCTCCAGCCTTGCGCACGTCCGCGGCCGAATGGGGCGTCCGCGCACCGAGTCTCGGCCCGACGCAGTGCGCAACCGAGGTTCGGAGGGCCGCGGCGGCCCTGCCGGCGCCCTTCCCCGCATCCTGACCTCGGTTGCGAACACCCACGTCGCCCCACCGCGTGCCACGGTGGCTCCATGACCCGACTCGACGCCGCCGCCACAGCCCACGTCGCCGCGATGCGGCACCCGCGTGACGAGCAGATCGGTCGGGTGCGCGAGGCCGTGCTGTCCGCGGATCCGCGGCTCGTCGAGTCGGTGAAGTGGAACGCGCCCAGCTACGCGATCGGCGAGCACCTGGTCACGCTGCGCCTCCGGCCGGGCGATCGCGTCGAGGTCGTGCTGCACCGCGGAGTCGCGGCACGCGCGGACGAGGTCGCGCCGGTCCTCGACGACGACCGGGTCCAGTGGCGGGCGGCGGACCGGGCGGTGCGCGTGCTCGAGGCGGAGGAGGATCCGGCGCTCATCGTGCCGCTCGTGCGGCAGTGGCTGGCGGCGGTCGCGCCGCGCTGAGCCGCGCGGGAGTTCACCGGGGCGGTCCACTTCCGCCGACGTCGCCGCGCGGGTGCCCACTCCTCCGGACGCCGCGGGCACGGCTCCCGCTCTCCGCGACGTCGGCCGGAGAGGCGGTGCTCAGCTCGGCGACGGGACGACGGGCTGCTCCGGCGGGTCCTGGTCGTCGTCGAGGCGGGCGTCGGCGCCCTCGTCGAGGGCCTCGTCGAGGGCCTCCGGGTCGTCGATCTGCGCCGGGTCCTCGGGAGGCGCGGGGATCGAGTCGGGGTCGGGGCGGCTGGTGTCGGTGACGTCCTCGGGGGCGTCGAAGCCGAAGCTGCTCATGGTTCCTCCTCCGCGGCCCGCACCGGAGGCGGTTCCGCTGTCGGCAGCCTAGGTCGCAGTCCCGACGGCGGTCACGGACTTGACGGACGGCCGCCGCCGACTCGATCCCGCGGGTACGACCCCCGCGATCGAGCAGCGCGGAGTCGAGCCGGCGAGGCGCACGCGATCACCGCGGCACGCAGGGGCCCCGGCACGGGCTCCGGACGCCGCGTCGGCGGAGGACGCGCCCCGCCCGCGTCAGTGCACGTACTCCAGCAGGTCGACACCCAGGGTGCGCATGCCCTCGAGCACGGCGAGACGGTAGTGCAGGTTCGTGTCGTCGAACTGGGTCGTCACCGCGTAGGCGACCGAGGCCCGCGGGCCGCGCAGCACGCCGGTCTCGGCGCGCACGCCGATGTCGGCGCCGGTCTTGTTGACGAGCAGCACGCCGTGGTCGGGCTGGCGGTGCGTGAGCGGGTCGAGGCCGAAGGCGGAGGCGACCATCGACAGGTCGGAGTTGAGCGACAGCCAGCCGATGACGCGCGAGCTGACGGCGGAGTCGACGATCTCGCCGTTCGCGAGCGTCGCGAGCAGCCAGGTCAGCTCCCGGGCGGAGCCGATGGACAGCTGCGGGGCGTCGTCGGGGCCGCGGTCATCCCGGACGACGTCGAGCAGCGCGGTGCGCGAGAGGCCGAGGCCCTCGGCGCGCTCGCGCACGGCGTCGAGCCCCACGCGACGGAGGAGGACGTTGGTGGCGAGCGTGTCGCTCGTCGCTCCGACCAGCGCCGCCAGGTCGGCGATCGGCATCGACGGCACCTGCAGGTGCTGCCAGACGCCCGAGCCGGCGACGGCGTCGGCGGCCGTGCGGTCGACCAGGCGCAGGTTCTCCTGCGGGTCGGTCGCGAGGCGGGCCGCCACCTCGATCAGCAGCAGGATCTTGCCGATACCGGCGGTCGGCATCGAGACGGAGTCGTCGACCGCGAACAGGGTGCGTCCGGTGGCGACATCGACGGCGCGGGCCGAGACCACGACTCCGTCGAGTGCGAGCCGGCCGAGCGCGTCGAAGCCGCGCTGGAAGTTGTCGTGATCGTGCGAGCCCTTGTGCCGGCCGCGGCGGGCTCGTCGGTTGTCACGGCGGGTGTCGTGGGTGGGGATCACCACGGGTCGGGCCCCTCTACGGGTCGGGTGAGCGGGTCGTGCGGAGGGGCGGACGCGAGGGTCCGTCGACGCGTCGGGACGGCGCGCGATGCACGGACGGCCCCGTCGGCATCGGTCGGCTCTCGATGCCCGGGGGTGGACGTCCGCGGTACGGGACGGCAGTCGCCGGTGACTACCAGATGGTGACGCGCTCGCTCGGGGAGAGCCAGAGGGCGTCGCCTTCGGTGACGTCAAAAGTAGCGTAGAACTCGTCGATGTTGCGGACGATCTGGTTGCACCGGAACTCGGCCGGGGCGTGCGGATCGATGGCCAGGAGGCGGATCGTCTCCTCGTCGCGGGACTTCTGCTGCCAGGCCTGCGCCCACGACAGGAAGAAGCGCTCGGCGCCGGTCAGACCGTCGATCACGGGCGGCTCCTGCCCCTCGAGCGAGAGCACGTACGCCTTCCACGCGATGCTCAGCCCGCCCAGATCGCCGATGTTCTCGCCGATGGTCAGCGCGCCGTTCACGTGGTGCCCGGGGGTGGTCGCGGGGGCGAGCGCGTCGTACTGCGCGATGAGCGCCTTGGTCCGCTCCTCGAACGCCTCGCGGTCGGCCTGCGTCCACCAGTCGGTCAGGCGGCCGTCGCCGTCGAAGCGCGAGCCCTGGTCGTCGAAGCCGTGGCCGATCTCGTGGCCGATGACCGCGCCGATCGCGCCGTAGTTGGCGGCCGGATCGCGGGTCTCGTCGAAGAAGGGGAACTGCAGGATCGCCGCGGGGAACACGATCTCGTTGAAGCCCGGGTTGTAGTACGCGTTGATGGTCTGCGGAGTCATGAACCACTCGTCGCGGTCGAGCGGCTTCCCGATCTTGCCGAGCTCGCGATCGAACTCGAACGCGGCCACGCGGCGCGCGTTGCCCACCAGGTCGGCCGGGTCGATCGAGAGGGCGGAGTAGTCGCGCCAGCGGACCGGGTAGCCGATCTTGGGGGTGAACTTCTCGAGCTTCTCGAGCGCCCGCTCGCGGGTCTCGGCGCCCATCCACTCGAGGTCGCCGATCGAGCGGCGGTACGCCTCGATGAGGTTGGCGACCAGGACGTCCATCTCGGTCTTGGCGCTCTCGGGGAAGTGGTGCTCGACGTAGATGCGGCCCACGGCCTCGCCGAGGGAGCCCTCGACGAGCGAGACGCCGCGCTTCCAGCGCTCGCGCTTCTGCGGGGTGCCGGTGAGGGTGCGGCCGTAGAAGTCGAAGTTCGCGTCGACGAAGTCGCTGGAGAGGTACGCCGCCGCCCCGCGGACGACCTGCCACGACAGCCAGTCGCGCCACGCGGGCAGGTTCTCGTCGGTCAGGAGTCCGGCGAGGCCCTGGAGGAAGCTCGGCTGCCGGACGACGACCTCGGCGAGCGCCCCCTCCGGAGCGCCCATCGCGGTCAGCCAGACGCCGAGGTCGATGCCGGCGGCGAGCTCCTCCACCTCGGCCCACGAGCGGAGGTTGTAGGTGGCCTGGCTGTCGCGGCTGCGCACCTTGTCCCAGTGCACGGCGGCGAGCTCGGTCTCGAGGGCGACGATGCGCGCGGCGCGCTCCTCGGCCGCTCCGACGCCCGCGAGCTCGAGCATGCGCGCGACGAACGGCGTGTACTTCTCGCGGACGGAGGCGAACTCCTCCTCGCGGTAGTAGCTCTCGTCGGGCAGGCCGAGACCGCCCTGGTTGACGAAGACGAGGTAGCGCTCGGGGTCGCCCGGGTCGTTGTCGACGAAGAGGCCGAAGAGGCCGGGCACGCCCGTGCGCTCGGAGGCGCCGACGGCGGCCAGCAGGCCCGCGATCGAGTCGACGCGCTGCACGGCGGCGAGGTCGTCGGCGATCGGAGCGGCACCGAGCTCCTCGGCCCGGGCCTCGTCCATGAAGGAGGTGTAGAGGTCGCCGAAGCGGCGCTCCTCGGAGCCCTGCGGAGCGGTCGCGGCCTCGACGATGATGTCGCGGACCGCCTTCTCGGCCTCCTCCTGGAGCACGTGGAAGGAGCCGTAGCGCGCCTTGTCGCTCGGGATCTCGGTGCGGTCGATCCAGAGCCCGTTGACGTGGCGGTACAGGTCGTCTTGCGGGCGCGTCGCGGGGTCGAGTTCGGAGCGGTCGATACCGGAGCGAGGCGTCGTCGAGGTCATGGCGACCACCCTACGACGGGCCGCCGACACCCGCCCGAGCGGCGACGGCCCGGGCGGGTCCGGGGCTCCGCGGCGAGCCTCCGGAGGCGCCGCACTCGGCGCACCTCGGGCGCGCGGAAACGCGTTCGGCTCGCAGGATCCGTGAATCCCTGCGAGCCGAACGCGTTCTCACGAGCCGGAGGTGCTCACCGGCGGTCAGCACCTTCGGGGCGGGACGCGCCTCAGGAGACGGGGACGATCAGGCCGTCCCACTCCTCCAGCAGGTGGTCCTTGGTGCGCTGGTCGGTGAGCAGCTCGTAGAGCGCGGTGACGCGCGGGTCGTCCTCGAGCTCGGGGGTCGTGGCGAGCACGTTGTAGTAGGTGCTGTCGGTGCCCTCGATCAGGATCGACTGGTCCTCGGTGAGGCCGGCGGGCAGAGCGAAGGTGGCGGTCACGAAGACGGCGTCCTGGTCGGGGAGGGCGAGGGCCAGCGAGGCGTTCTCGATCTCGGTGAACTGCAGGTCGCGCGGGTTCGAGGTGATGCCCTGCAGGTTCGTCACGTCGTCGGCGACCTCGATGATCCCCTCCGAGGCGAGGAGCTTGAGCGCGCGGCCCTCGTTGGTCGGGTCGTTGGGGATCGCGACGGTCGCGCCGTCCTCGAGGTCGTCGAGGCTCTCGAGCGACTCGGAGTAGAAGGCCGCGGCGGGGAGGTAGACCTCGCCGGCGCTGACCAGCGAGCCGCCCGCCTGCGAGTTGTAGGTCTCGAGGAACGTGGCGTTCTGGAAGAGGTTCGCGTCGGTGCTGCCGTCCGAGAGCGCGGGGTTCGGCGTGTTGTAGTCGCTGAACTCGACCCACTCGATGTCGAGTCCCTTCTCCTCGGCGAGGTTCTCGTCGACCCAGGTCAGCAGGTCGCCGGCGGGCGTCGCGAGGGCGCCGACCTTGATCGTGCCGAGGTCGCCGGAGTCGGCGGACGCGTCGGAGCCGGAGTCGCTCGAGCAGGCGGACAAGCCGAGCATCAGGATCCCCGCGGCGGCGAGGGCGGCGGAGCGGATGGTGCGGGAGCGGGTCATGGCGTCTTCTCTCGGTCCGGGTTCTGAGGGGAGGGGTGCGGGGAGCCGGCGGCGTCCGACTCCAGCGCCGCGATCGCCTGCTCGGGCTTCGCACGCCGGTCGTGCCCGACCAGGCGCGCGGCGAGGGTCGCCGCCGCCTGCACGATCTGCACGATGACGAAGAGCACGACGATGACCGCGACGATGTGGATCCAGCTGTAGCGCTGGTAGCCGTAGGTGAGGGCGACGTTGCCCAGTCCGCCGCCGCCGACGACGCCGACCATGGCCGAGAAGTTGATGATCGAGGTGATGGTCGTCGAGAGGCCGAGCACGATCGCCGGGCGGGCCTCGGTGAGCAGGACCCGGCGCACAAGCTGCCAGCGGGAGGCGCCGAGCGACGCGGCGGCCTCGTACAGGCCGGGGTCCACCTCCTTGAGCGCGATCTCGACCATGCGCGCGAAGAAGGGGATGGCGATGATGGCCAGCGGCACGATGGCGGCCGTCGATCCGATGAACGTGCCGATGATCAATCGCGTGAGCGGGATGAGGGCGATCATCAGCACGATGAACGGCACGGAGCGGCCGAGGTTGACCACGAATCCGAGGACCCGGTTCACGGCGGCTCCCAGCGCCCTCGATCCGCCGAGGCGCTCGAGGAACCCGCCGCGCTCGGTGCCGACGAGGACGATGCCCAGCGGCAGGCCGACGAGGATCGTGACCAGGGTGGCGACGCCGACCATGTAGAGGGTCTCGCCGAGGCCCTTGAGCACGACCTCGATGAGGTCGCTCCAGAAGGTGGGGGAGTTGACGTCGATCATGCGGCCTCGCCCCCTCGGAGCCACTCGACGGCGAGCCCCTGCGAGCGCAGGTCGGCGACGGCGCGGACGACGGTGGCGCGATCGCCCGGGAGCGCGAGTCGGGTGCGGCCGGCCTGGCTGCCTCCGATCGTCTCGATGACGGCTCCGAGGATCGAGACGTCCATCTCGTAGCCGCGGGCGAGCTGCGCGATCACCGGACGGTCGGCCGAGCCGCCCGAGAAGGTGATGTCGATGATCGCCGAGCCGTCGTCCTCGGGCAGCGCGCCCAGGGGGAAGAGCTCGCGCGCGAGGGCGGAGCCCGGGGTGGAGACGAGCTGCACCAGCTCGCCCTGCTCGAGGATCCGGCCCGACTCCATCAGAGCGGCGGAGTCGCAGACGCGCTTGACGACGTCCATCTCGTGCGTGATCAGCAGCACCGTGAGCCCCAGCTCGCGGTTGAGGCGGCGCAGCAGGTCGAGGATCGAGCGGGTCGTCTCGGGGTCGAGGGCGCTGGTGGCCTCGTCCGAGAGCAGGACCCGGGGGCGGCCGGCGAGCGCGCGGGCGATGCCGACGCGCTGCTTCTGGCCGCCGGAGAGCTGGGAGGGGAAGCTGCCGGCGTGCGCCGAGAGGCCGACCAGGTCGAGCATCTCGGCCGCGCGCCGGGGGCGCTCCGAGCCGCGGACGCCGATGGTCTCGAGGGCGAACTCGACGTTCTGCTGCACCGTGCGGTTCGAGAGCAGGTTGAAGTGCTGGAACACCATGCCGATGTCGTGGCGGGCGCGGCGCAGAGCCCGCTCGTCGAGGTCGGTGAGCGTCACTCCGCCGACCTCGACCGTGCCGGAGTCGGGGCGCTCGAGCAGGTTGACCGCGCGCAGCAGCGTGCTCTTGCCGGCGCCGGACTGGCCGACGACGCCGAAGATGGTCCCCTCGTCGACGTGGAGGCTGACGTCGTCGAGCGCGCGGACGGCGCGGGCGCCCCCGAACGTCTTCGAGAGGCCGGTCGCGGTGATCACGGGCGGGGCTCCTGACGGCCGTCGGTGCGGGATGAACGGTCTTTCAGGCTACGGGGCGCGATGACGGCGCGTGACGGAGGATGACGGAATGTGACGCCGGACGCGGGTCCGGAGCGGGTCTTCGGCTCGCAGGAACGCGTGCGGCTCGCAGGAACCTCCGGATCCCGCGAGCCGAACGTGATCCTGCGAGCCGGGGGTGGATCAGGCCTGCGTCGCGGAGGAGCCGACCTGCGACTCGACGTAGGCGCGGATCGGGGTGGTCGGGTGGCCGATCAGGCGCGCGAGCGAGCCGTCGGTCTCGCCGAGCAGTCCCTCCGCGATGTTGGCGTCGAGCCCGACGACGAAGCCGACGCCGCCCTCGGGGACGCCCGCCTCGGTGAGGATCCGGGCGTGCTCGGCGGAGTCGACGTGGGTGATCGCGGTCTCGCGACCGGCGACCTCGCCGACGACGGCGGCGAACTCGTCGAAGGTCCAGGCCGTGTCGCCGGACAGCTCGTGCACCGTTCCGACGAGGGAGGGATCGACGAGGGCGACCGCGGCCGCCTCGGCGTAGTCGCTGCGGGCGGCGCTCGCCACGCGTCCCTCGCCGGCGCTCGAGAGCGTGGTGCCCGTGGAGGCGAGCTCGGCGACGGTCTGCTCGTAGTTCTCGTTGTACCAGCCGTTGCGGAGGACGACGGCGGGGACGCCGGACGCGGCGATGGCCTCCTCCGTCGCCTTGTGCTCGGGAGCGAGGATCAGCGTGCTCGTGGTCGCCTTCGGGGCGCTGGTGTAGACCAGGCGCGCACCGGCGCGGACGGCGGCGTCGATCGCGGCGGTGTGCTGCGCGACGCGCTTGCCGACCTCGGAGCCCGAGACGAGCAGCACGGCCTCGGCGCCCGCGAAGGCGGCGTCGAGCGAGGCGGGGTCCTCGAAGTCGGCGACGGCGGTGCGCACGCCCAGGTCGGCGGCGAGCGCTTCGAGCTTCGCGGCGTCGCGGCCGGTGGCGACGATCTCGGAGGCGGCGGTGCCGCGGGCGAGCAGGTGCTGGACGGCGAGGCGGCCGAGGTGGCCGGTGGCTCCGGTGACGACGAGGGTCATGAGGTGGTCCTTCCGTAGGGCGGTGCGACGAGGTTCCGCCGACCCACCCTGCAACCGCGGACCCGGTCGAGTACTTCCCGGAATGCAGTACGCACTATTTCGTTAGTACTCAGTGACACCACTTCAGGAGGACCCGTGTTCACCACCGACAGCACTCCCCTCGTCGCCGACGTCTACTCGGCCGACTGCGGCAGCCGCGAGATCTTCGGGCACGTCACCAGCAAGTGGGCGGTGCTCGTGCTCGCCGCACTCGCTCCCGGGACGCAGCGCTGGGCCGAGCTGCGGCGGCGGATCGGAGGCATCAGCGAGAAGATGCTCGCGCAGACCCTCCGCACGCTCGAGGAGGACGGGTTCGTGCACCGCGAGGCGCACCCGGTGATCCCGCCGCGGGTCGACTACAGCCTGACCCCGCTGGGCGCGGAGCTGGCCGAGCGGCTCCTGCCGGTCGTCGACTGGATCGAGGAGCACGCGGTGCCGCTGCTCGCGGCGCGCGAGGCGCGGCAGCGCTAGGGAGCGCTGGGTCTCGATACGCCCCTCCGGGGCTACTCGACCACCAGGCAGAGGGGCGGCCTCTCCCCTTCCCCCCTTGCTGATCGAGTAGCCCGCGCAGCGGGCGTATCGAGATCCATGCCTCCAGAAGGCCCGGTCGAAAGGCCGATCTGCCGGGGAGGGCAGGTCTCGATACGCCCCTCCCGGGGCCACTCGGCCAGCCGGTGCCCGCCCAGGTGAGGTGAGCCTCTCCTACGTCGATCGACGTTCACCTTCCGTTCAGGGCGGATCCGCCGCCGGGTGACGTGCCCGCCCGCTCGCCCTGGTTGCCTCGAGGCCTCCCCCGCTTGCGAATCGAAGGACGAGACGACGATGACCGACACCTCCCGCCGACTGCTGCTGCCCATGGCCGGGCACACCCGGGGGAAGCGCAGCCCCGTCACGTGCGCCCTGAAGTGCGCCAACGCGTGCTCGGCCGCGACGTGCAACACCTCGCACAACAGCTACTTCCGCGACATCGTCGGAGCGCAGATCTCGCGCCGCGGCGCCCTGGGCCTCGGCCTCGCCGGTGCCGTCACGATCGCCGTCGCCTCCCCCGGCGCTCCGACCGCCGAAGCCGCCACCGCCGCGGCCGCCGGCGACGGCTCCCCGCTCGTCTTCTCGCCGATCGCGCCGGTGCCCTACACCGTCGACGAGTTCACGGTGCCCGAGGGCTTCGCCTGGCAGCCGATCATCCGCTGGGGCGACCCGCTCTTCGCCGACAGCACCGAGTTCGACATCGCCGACCAGACCGGCGCGGCGCAGTCCGGCCAGTTCGGCTACAACAACGACTACACCGACATCGTCGAGATCCCCGGCTCGAAGCGCCTGCGCGCCCTGCTGGTCGTGAACCACGAGTACACGAACGAGAACATCATGTTCCCGGCCGCGCAGCTCGAGTCCGAGCCGGAGCGCGTGCGCGAGGTGGGCCGCGCGGCCCACGGCCTCAGCGTCGTCGAGCTCGTCCGCACCGCCGTCGACCGCCCCTGGGCGTACGTCCGCGGCGGCGAGCACAACCGCCGCTACCTGCTCGACACCCCCTACGAGGTGACCGGGGCGGCCGCCGGCTCGCCGCTCCTGAAGACCGTCGCCGACCCGGAGGGACGCACCGTCCTGGGCACGCTCGGCAACTGCGCCGGCGGCACGACCCCGTGGGGCACCATCCTCTCGGGCGAGGAGAACTTCAACGGCTACTTCCGCGCGACGGGGCTGAGCGCCGAGGAGAAGCGCTACGGCCTCGCCGACGCCGAGACCTCCCGCCTCTGGGAGCTCGACGACCCGCGCTTCGACGCCCGCACCCCCGGCTACGAGAACGAGCCGAACCGCTTCGGCTGGATCGTCGAGTTCGACCCCTTCGAGCCGGAGTCGACCCCGAAGAAGCACACCGCGCTCGGGCGCCTCAAGCACGAGGGCGCGAACGTCATCATCGCCCCCGACGGCCGCGTGGTCGCCTACCAGGGCGACGACGAGCGCTTCGACTACCTCTACAAGTTCGTCTCGAAGAAGCGCTACATCGAGGGCGACCGCGCCCACAACAAGACGCTGCTCGAGGAGGGCGACCTGTACGTCGCCCGCTTCACCGGCGACTCCCCCGTGGCCGAGATCACCGGCACCGGCGCCGTCCCCTCCGACGGCGGCTTCGACGGCATCGGCGAGTGGCTCCCGCTCGTGCTCGACGGCGCCTCGAAGATCCCCGGCATGAGCGTCGAGCAGGTCCTGGTGCACACCCGCCAGGCCGCCGATCTGGCCGGCGCGACCAAGATGGACCGCTGCGAGGACGTGCAGCCGAACCTGATCAGCGGCCGCATCTACGTGGCGTGCACCAACAACTCCAACCGCGGCACCGAGGGCAAGGAGGGGCCGACCGAGGTCAACCCGCGCACCGAGAACCGCGACGGCCACATCGTCGAGATCATCGAGGACGGCGGCGACCAGACCGGCCGCACCTTCACTTGGAACCTGCTGATGCTCTGCGGCGACGCGGCGCAGGGCGACGTCGTCTACTTCTCCGGCTTCCCGGCCGAGAAGGTCTCGCCGATCTCGTGCCCCGACAACCTGGCCTTCGACTCCGTCGGCAACCTCTGGATCTCGACCGACGGCGCGCCCAGCGGGATCGGCTACAACGACGGCCTGTTCAAGGTGGCGCTCGAGGGCGCCGAGCGCGGCAAGGTCGAGCAGTTCCTGTCGGTCCCGCGCGACGCCGAGACCTGCGGCCCGATCGTGCACGACCAGGACCAGCACGTCTTCGTCGCCGTGCAGCACCCGGGCGAGGAGGGGACGTTCGAGGCGCCGACCTCGTACTTCCCCGACTTCGCGGCCACCGGAGCGGTCCCCGCCGGCGCCTTCGCGGCACCGCGTCCCTCGATCGTGCAGATCCTGCCCGCATCGCAGGTCGTGGCTCCGACGCCGACGCCGACCGCCCGACCGACCACGGCTCCGACCTCGACGCCGACGGCCGCGCCCACCACGGCTCCGACCTCCGGCCCGACGACGGCTCCCACCGCCGGGCCCACCGCGACTCCGACCGCGGCCCCCACGGCCGGCCCCGTGCCGACCGCGGCACCCACCGGCACCGCGGCTCCGCTGCCCGTCGGCGGCTC
>NZ_JAMRYM010000074.1:0-17709 GCF_023743255.1 Rathayibacter rubneri
AGGCCACTCCGTGCCCACTCCCGCCCACTCCCCCGCCCGGGGCTCGATCCTCCGGCAGCCGCTCGCCGTCTGGGCCGTGGCCTTCGCGGCCGTCATCGCCTTCATGGGCATCGGCCTGGTCGATCCGATCCTCCCGGCGATCGCCGAGAGCCTCGAGGCGACCCCGACCGAGACGTCGCTGCTGTTCACCAGCTACCTCGTGATCACCGGCGTCGTCATGTTCTTCACCAGCTGGCTCTCGAGCCGCATCGGCGCCAAGAAGACGCTGATGATCGGCCTCGTCCTGATCGTGGTCTTCGCCGCGCTCGCGGGCACCGCGGGCAGCGTCGAGGGCGTCATCGGCTTCCGCGCGGGCTGGGGCTTCGGCAACGCGCTCTTCATCTCGACCGCGCTCTCGACCATCGTCGGAGCGGCGAGCGGAGGCAGCTCGGCGGCGATCGTGCTGTACGAGGCCGCCCTGGGCGTCGGCATCGCGATCGGCCCGCTGCTGGGCGGTCTGCTCGGCAGCGTGTCGTGGCGCGGGCCGTTCTTCGGCACCGCGGTGCTGATGGCCCTCGGCTTCATCGCGATCGCGACGCTCCTGCGCGAGGACGGCCCCCGTCCGACCCCGACTCCGCTCTCGGCGCCGTTCAAAGCCCTCGCGGTCCCCGCGATCCGCACCCTCGCGGGTGCCGCGCTGTTCTACAACATCGGCTTCTTCGTGCTGCTCGCCTACACGCCCTACCCGCTGGGACTGGACGAGATGGGACTGGGCTTCACGTTCTTCGGCTGGGGCCTGGGAGTCGCGATCACCTCGGTCTTCGTCGCTCCGCTGCTCACCGCCCGCCTGCCGCGCACCGTCGTGCTGCGCTCGGTGCTGGTGCTGCTGGCGCTCGACCTCGTCGCCGGCGGCCTCGCGATCTCATCGCGCGTGGGCCTGATCGTCTGCATCGTCGTCGGCGGACTGCTGCTGGGCGTCGTCAACACCGTGCTCACCGAGTGCGTGATGGAGGCGACCGACCTGCCCCGCTCGGTCGCCTCCTCCGCGTACTCGGGCGTGCGGTTCCTGGGCGGAGCGATCGCCCCGCCCGCCGCCTCGGCCCTCGCCGCGGCGATCTCGCCCGCGTTCCCGATGTATGCCGCGGCCGGCGCGGTGCTCGTGGCGGCGCTGATCGTGCTGCTCGGCCGCCGGACCCTCGCCCGGGCGGACGCCCACGGCGCGGAGCCGGAGCTCGTCGAGGCCCAGGCGATCGTCGTCGGCGAGTCGCTCTGAGGCTTCCCGCTGGGGCGCATCCCCCTCTGCTGGTCGAGTAGCCCCGCAGGGGCGTATCGAGACCCGCGACCGCCGGCGGGTGGGCCCTCCGGCCGCGCCGTCCGACGTCGGTGGATCTCGATACGCCCGCTCCGCGGGCTACTCGATCAGCAGAAGACGCCCGCTCCGTGGGCTACGCGAGCAGCAGGGTGCAGCCGGACAGGACGGCGCCCCTCCTACAGAGACGCGGCCAGCTGGGGGTAGACCGCCTCGAGGGGCGCGGTCAGGCCCGACTTGACCTGGCGGCTCGTCTCGTCGGCCAGCACCTCGAAGGCGCCCGACTCGAGTCCGTCGAAGGTCTGGCCGACGACATCGACGGGGCTCGCCTTGGGCCCCTCGGCGCCCGCCGCCATCGGGGTGTCGACGTAGCCGACGTGCAGCCCCAGCACGTGCACTCCCTGCGGAGCCAGCTCCAGGCGGAGCGAGTTCGTCGCCGACCACAGGGCCGCCTTCGACGCGCTGTAGCCGCCGGCGACCGCGAACCAGCTGAGGGCCGAGTGGACATCGACGATCGCGGCACCCGGGGCCTCGGCCAGCCTCGACGCGAACGCCTTGGCGAGCAGCACAGGAGCGAAGAAGTTCGTCTCCATCACGTCGCGCAGCTCCTGGGTCGAGAGCTCGAGCAGGCTGTAGCTCGCTCCCGAGACGCCCGCGTTGTTGACCAGCACGGTGACGTCCGGGGCCGCCTCGACGGCCGCGGCCACCGACTCCGCGTCGTTCACGTCGAGCACGAGCGGAACGACGCGCTCGTCGCCCCACTCCTTCGGGCGGCGGGCGGCGGCGTAGACCTTGGCCGCGCCGCGCGCGAGGGCCTGGGCGACGAACTCGGATCCGAGCCCTCCGTTCGCTCCGGTGACGAGGACGACGGCTCCGTGGAGTGATGGCATGGTGGAAGCTCCCGATTCTGCGGGTCGCGGTGATCACGACCTCTGCGTGGGGCAACATCGGAGCAGTGGGTTGGAATTCCCAACTCACTCGACGAGGCGCGGGGACGCGCCGGAGTGGAGATCCCGTGACCGCCGTCGGCATCACTCCCCGGGCCTGCCCGATCGCCGCCGGACTCGAGGTTCTCGGCGAGCGCTGGAGCCTGCTGGTGCTGCGCGAGATCGCCTTCGGCGAGCACCGCTTCGACCGCATCCGCGTCTTCACCGGTGCGCCGCGCGACGTGCTGACGGCGCGGCTGCGCACCCTCGAGGAGCACGGCGTGATCGAGCGCGTCGCCTACTCCGAGCGGCCGCCCCGCTTCGAGTACCGCTTCACCGAGGCCGGGCGCGACGCCGTGCCCGTGCTGATCGCCCTCGCCTCCTGGGGCGAGCGCTGGGCGCGCGAGCCGTCGGCCGTGCAGCCGTACCGGCACCGCTGCGGCGCGCGCCTGGATCCCGTGCTGCACTGCGCCGAGTGCGGCGAGCGGATGGACGCGGACTCGGTGTCGCTCGCGGACGACGCGGTCGCCTGACACGCTCACCGCAGGCCTAGGGCGCCACCTCGAACATCCGGGGCCGCAGCGCCGCTGTCCGCGGATCCGCCGCGCACGCCCGCAGCGCCGCCGCCAGCACTCCGGGAGCGGGGTGCGCGTCGCGGACGTACACGTCCACTCCCGCCGGGGTGAACGGCGTGCGGGCGAACCGGGTCAGCGCCCAGCCCGCCTCCTCGTCGGCCGCCACGAACGACCAGCGGCTGCGCGCGAGCAGCGTCAGCGGCTCGACTCCCCGCCAGCGGAAGCCGTCCGGGTCGAGCGGATCGGGGGCGTCCAGACCGACGACGCACCGCGTCGCGCGTCGGCCGCGCCAGCTGACGACGTCGGCGACCTCACCGCTGGGCAGCGGCGCGTAGGTGATCGCCACCCCCTCCCGGCCCCGCCAGAGCGGCAGGCTCGACCCGCGGACGAACCAGGTGCCGCTCGCGAGAGCCCTCACGGCAGCGCGTGCTTCACGTTCGAGCGCGCGAGGGCGATCGCCTCGCCGGCCCCGCCGTTCATCACGATCTTCGACATCGCCAGCGCGAAGCCCTTCACCTGGGCCCCGGTGATCGTGGGCGGGAGCGACAGGGCGAGCGGATCGGTCACCACGTCCACGAGCACGGGTCCGTCCTCGGCGAGCGCCTCGCGCAGCGCACTCTCTACCTCCTTCGGATCCTCGACCCGGATCCCCCGGATGCCGACCGCCTCGGCCACCTTCGCGTAGTCGACCATCGGCACGTCCACCGCGAAGTCCGGGAAGCCGTCCACCAGCATCTCGACCTTCACCAGCCCGAGCGTGGAGTTGTTGAAGACGACGATCGTGACGGGGAGCCGGTACGCGGCCACCGTCACGAGCTCGCCCATCAGCATCGAGAGGCCGCCGTCGCCGCTGAGCGAGACGACCTGGCGCCCGGGGTGGGAGAGCTGGGCGCCGACGGCCTGCGGCAGCGCGTTGGCCATCGAGCCGTGCAGGTACGAGCCGATCAGGCGGCGGCGGCCGTTGGGAGTGATGTACCGCGCCTGCCAGACGTTGCCCATGCCGGTGTCGGCGGTGACGATCGCATCCTCCGAGAGCAGTCCGTCGAGCGTCGAGGCGACGAGCTCGGGGTGGATCGGGCGGCGCTTCTCGACCTCCGTGTACTTCCCGACGACACCGGTGACGAGCTTCTCGTGCTTCTTCAGGGTCTTCTCGAGGAAGCGGTGGCTCTTGCGCTGCACGAGCGGAGTGAGGGCGCGCAGGGTCGCGCCGACGTCGCCGTGCACCGGGTGGGCGACGCTCACGCGGCGCCCGAGCTTGGACGCGTCGGTGTCGATCTGGGCGATGACGACCTCGGACGCGTCGGGCAGGAACTGCTCGTAGGGGAAGTCGGTGCCCAGCAGGATCAGCAGATCGGCGTCGTGGATGCCGGCGTGCGCGGCTCCGTAGCCCAGGAGGCCCGTCATGCCGACGTCGTACGGGTTGTCGTACTGGATCCACTCCTTGCCGCGGAGGCTGTGGCCGACGGGCGCTCCGACGAGCTCGGCGAAGGCGACGACCTCGTCGTGCGCGTTCCGCACCCCGGCTCCCGCGAAGATCGCGACCGTCTTCGCGGCGTCGATCGCTGCGGCGAGCGCTTGCACGTCGCCCTCGGCGGGGACCGCGACCGCCGGCGACGGAAGCACGAACGCGGGGAACTCCCCCACGGCCTCGAACTCGGCGACGTCGCCGGGCAGGGTGACGACGGCCACGCCTCCCAGCGCCACCGCGCTGCGCATCGCGGCGTTCACCACGCGCGGCGCCTGCGCGGCGGTCGACACCAGCTCGCGGTAGTTCGAGCACTCGACGAACAACCGGTCGGGATGCGTCTCCTGGAAGTACGACGAGCCGATCTCGCCGCTGGGGATGTGGCTGGCGATGGCCAGCACCGGGGCACCGGAGCGGTGCGCGTCGTACAGGCCGTTGATGAGGTGCAGGTTGCCCGGTCCGCAGCTGCCCGCGCAGACGGCCAGCCTCCCGGTCAGCTGGGCCTCGGCACCCGCGGCGAAGGCCGCGGCCTCCTCGTTGCGCACGTGGATCCAGTCGATGCCTCCCTTCGCCGAGCCGCCGCTGCGGCGCACCGCGTCGACGACCGGATTGAGGGAGTCCCCGACGATGCCGTAGATCCGGGAGACCCCGGCGTCGATGAGCTGGGCGATGAGCTGGTCCGCGACCGTCTTCTGAGCCATGCCCCCATTCGACTCCCCCTGCCTGGACGTCGCCTCCCGCATCCCCCTGCAGTCGGAGTCGCCGGAGCCCTAGGTTGGGGGAGTCCGCTGTCCCGCGGGCGCGACGCGCCCCCGCAGAACCAGGAGTCCTCCATGAACCGCCGCCGTTCCTCCCTCGTCCTGGTCGCGGCAGCGGCCCTCGCGCTCGGCCTGGGCGGCTGCTCGAGCCTGAACAGCCTCGCCGGCGGCGAGACCCGCGATGAGGAGTCGGGGGAGATCACCGAGGGCGGCACCACCGACGTCTTCCAGCTGCGCGTCGGCGACTGCCTGAACGACGAGCTGACGGAGGAGGCCACGGAGGTCACCGACGTGCCCACCGTGCCGTGCACCGACCCGCACAGCTACGAGGTCTTCCAGAACATCACGATGGCCGAGGCCGACGAGTACCCGGGCGAGGACGCGACGACGCAGCAGGCCGAGGACGGCTGCCTCGCCGCCTACGACGCCTTCGTGGGGCTGACCTACCAGGAGTCGAAGTACGACTTCAGCTACTACTACCCCACCTCCGAGAGCTGGGGCAGCGGCGACCGGACGATCAACTGCCTGATCACCGACCCCGAGGGGCTCACAACGGGCAGCCTCGCGGGCGTCGCCGCCTGATCCGCGCGCAGAACGTCGGCTGGCGAGGGGGTCTCCCGGCTGTCAGCGGAGAGTCCCCCTCTCAGCCGACGTTCTGCGGCACGGACGCCGGGTCGGGCCGCGGGAAGGCCCGGAGCAGCGCTCCCGAGACGATCCAGATCGCCGCGATCCCGATCACGAGCCAGCCCGCGTCGAGGCCGGAGGCCGCGCCCGCCAGGGTCGCGCCCACCGCGGCGGCGGCCGCCCGGAGTCCCGCGCCGATCGTGAACACCTGCGAGCGCACGGCCGCCGGGCTCTCCTGATCGCGCAGCAGCAGCATCGCCGCGTTGGCCGGTGCGGTGAAGACGCCGGCGACCGCGAAGGCGACGATCACGACGACGATGCCGAGATCCGGCGCCGCGACCAGCAGCGAGGCGCCGGTCGCGGCGAACCCCGCGCCCATCACCCACGACGGCGGTCGCCGCGTCCAGCGGCGGGCGGCCACCGCGAGGGCCCCCAGGAGACCGCCGATCGCGAAGGCCGTCAGGATCCAGGCGGCGCCGGCCGTCGTGCCCAGCCGCTCGATCGAGAGGGCGATGGCGGCCACACCGGCGGCGCCTCCTCCGATCTGGCTCAGCGTGCCCGAGAGGGTGACGACCGCGATCGGACGGTGCCGGACGAGGTGGGTGACGCCCGCGGCGATGGTGCGGCCGACGCCGACGGTCGGAGCCGGTCGCGCGTCCATCCGCAGGGCCAGCGAGCCGAGCACGCCGACGAGGGCGAGGGCGGCCATCACGAGCATCGCGGCCCGCGCGTCGGCGACCGCGATCGCGAGTCCCGCGAGCGCCGGTCCGCCGATGGAGGCGACGGTGTACGAGAGCGAGTCCTGCGCGTAGGCGCGGCGCGCCTCCGGGATCGCGCTGGTGACGAAGCTCGACATGCCGCCCATCGAGACCGGGGTCGAGAGCCCGGCGAGCACGAGGAGCACGGCGATGAGCACGGTGGGCACGTCGCCGAGGAACGCCGCGACCGCGAACGCCGCGGCCGTCGCGATCGCGGAGGCCACCAGCAGCCGTCGCGGATGCCGCACGCGGTCGAGGACCGTGCCGACGAGCGGCGCCGCGACGACGCTCGGGAACAGCGCCGCACCGGTCAGCAGACCGCCGAGCGCGACGTCGTCGAGCCGCTCGACGGCGAGGACGGGGAGGGCGACGACCATGCCCGCGCTCGCGAGGCGGAGGGGGATCGAGGCGGCCAGGTAGGTGAACGCGCTCATGCGACTCGAGGGGACATCGACTCGATTTTCCCACGCGCGCGGAGGCGGCGCGGACGGTAGCGTCGAAGCGCCGGGCGACGCCCCGGCACGACGGGGGATGAGCCGTGAGCACGACGAGCGCACCGGTCCGCACCAGCGGCGCCGCGCCCCGCAGCACCACCCGGGCCGTCCTGCTGGGGCTGCTCGCGATGATCGTCGTCCCGGTCGCGATCGTCGTCGCGACGAACTCGTGGTCGGCCCGCGGTCCCGCCGACCACGTGCGGATGGCGCTCGGCTCGGTCGTCGCCCAGTGCGTCTCGGTGGTCGGGGCCTGGTGGCTGGCGTTCGACCGGCGCCGGGCCGCCGCGAGGGGCGCCACCTGGTTCTGGGCGCTCGCCTGCCTGGTCACCCTCGGCGCGGTGTCGTCGATCGGGGCGGTCGCGGACCGGCTCACCGCGCTGATCGCCGGCTGAGCCCGTCCGGGCGTCGTCCGTCAGGCCATCGGCGCCCGCCGCGCCTGCGAGGCCGCGGCCGCGACTCCGAGCCGCCACGGCTCGCCGTGCCCCGGCAGCAGGGTCTGCGCGCCGGTCGCCGCCAGCACGTCCAGCGAGGCGAGCGAGCGGTCGGTGTCGGCCGTGGCCGCGCGCGCCACCAGGTGCGGCCCGGTGCGGGCGGAGTAGGGGTCGAGCGTCACGAGGGCGTCGCCGCCGATCACCGCGCCCCGATCGGCGAGGTGCAGCGAGACGTGCCCGTCGGTGTGACCCGGGGTGGCGAGCACGACGGGCGATCCCGGGACGTCGAGCGTCTCGCCGTCGTGCAGGGCCACGGTGGTCGTGAGCGGAGGCACGGCCAGCGCGCCCGCGCGCGCCATCGCGCCGAGCACGGGGATCGCCGAGGGGTGGCGCAGCGGGTACACGAACGGCGTGCGCTGCCGCCGGTACGAGTAGGGGTGCGCCGCGAGCGGCGCGTCCGAGGGGTGCAGCAGCACCGGGACGCCGCGCTCGGCGAACCGGCGCGCGACGCCGACGTGGTCGAAGTGCGCGTGGGTGAGCACGAGGGCGTCCACGTCCGGGATCCCCCGGCCCAGCACCTCCAGCGCGCGCAGCAGGTGCGGCCAGGTGCGGGGCAGGCCGGCGTCGACGAGGGTGATCCGCCCGGCCTCCTCGATCAGGTAGAGGTTCGTGTAGGCGTGCTCGATCCGGTGCACCCCGGGGACGACGTCGCGGAAGAAGGCCGGTCCTCCCCGGGGTGCGCTCCGCCTGCCGTCGCCCCGCCGCGCTCCGTTCGGCTGCGTCATCGTCGTCTCCTCCGCTCCCGGCGCCCGCCCGCCGGACCGCCTGCCTGGACGCTAGGGCCCGCGTCGTGCGCTCGAGAAGGGCGTTGACCGCGGGGCACCGGATCGGGCAGTCACACCCGCGCGCGGCTCCGGAGCCCCTTCAGCGCCAGCTGCAGCGCCGCGAGCAGCAGCAGCGCGGCGAAGAGGATCCCGGACAGCCGCGCGGACAGGAGGAACGACAGCGCGACGCCCGCGAACGAGAAGGCGGTCGCGGCGAGGCCGACGACGAGGCCAGCGCGCACGTCGAGCAGACCCCTCCGCGCGTTGGCGATCGATCCGCTGATCGCGGTCGGGATCATCGCGGCCAGCGACGTGCCCTTCGCCAGCAGATCGGCGAGCCCGAACGCGCCGACGAGCACCGGCACCGCGATGGCCCCTCCGCCGATGCCGAAGAGTCCCGACGCGATCCCCATGGCGGCGCCCAGGCCCGCGAACCCCGGCCACACGCCCCAGCCCTCGGCGACGTCGCCGCTCTCGTTCGAGCCGAAGACGGCCATCCGGACCGCCGCGGCGACCAGCAGGGCCACGAAGAGCCAGCGCAGCACCCCCAGGGGGAGCCGGGCCAGGAGCCACGAGCCCAGCAGTGCGCCGAGGACCGCGGCGGCCGCGATCACCGCCGCCGGGAGCCACGCGACCTGCCCGGTGAGCGCGTAGGCGAAGGCGCCCGCCACGGAGGTGGGGGCGATCGCCAGGAGCGACGTCGCCGAGGCGCGGCGCTGGTCCATCGCGGCCCAGGCGACCAGCATGGGCACCATCACGATGCCGCCGCCGACGCCGAACGCTCCCGAGAGCACGCCGCCGATCGCACCGATCAGTCCGAGGAGCAGGTACTGCCGGGTGCTCCGCGGGGGCGCCGCCGAGCCGTCCGCAGGAGCCGCCGGGGCGTTCGCGTCGTCCGTCACTCCCCCATCGCACCACGGCGGGCGTCCCCTGGGCGAATCCCGTCGCACGGGCGAAACATCGAGTGCGTAGCCTTCGACCTGCAGCGACGCGGTGCCGCCGAGGGGGGATCGGGCGCCCGGCGCCGGGAGGGGGACGACGATGAAGCGCACGACAGCGACCACCGGAGCGATCGCGGGCGCCGGGGGCGTCCTGGCCGCGGCCGGCGCCGTGGCCCAGGCGACCCCGTGGCCCTCGGCGCTCGCGATCCGCGCGGTGTTCGAGCGCGAGGCGCGCCGCACCGCCGAGGCGATGCGCCCCTTCGTCCCGGAGGGGATCACGCGCGTCGCCGAGATCGTGCCCGCCCGCGACGGCGCTCCGGCCACGACCGTCGACGTGTTCCGCTCTCCCGGGCCGGGCTCGCGCCCGACGGTGGTCTGGATCCACGGCGGGGCGTGGATCTCGGGTCACCGGCACGACGTCGAGCCCTACCTGCGCCTGCTCGCCGACGCCGGCTACACGGCGGTCGGCCTCGACTACGGACGCGGCCCGGAAGCGGTCTACCCGACCGCGCCGAAGCAGCTCCTCGCCGCCCTCGAGCACCTGCGCCGCCACGCCGGCCGCCTGGGGATAGCACGCGACGGCATGGTCCTCGCGGGCGACTCCGCGGGGGCGCAGCTGGCCAGCCAGCTCGCGACGGCGATCACCAACCCCTCCTACGCCCGCGACGCCGGCCTCACGACGACGCTCCCGGTCGACGCGCTGCGAGCGGTGATCCTGCACTGCGGCGTCTTCGACCTCTCCGGGGTCTCCAAGGTCACCGGAGCGGCGGGCTGGGCGTTCCGCGCCGCGCTCTGGGCGTACACCGGCCACCGCGCCTGGTCGGACTCGGCCGCCGGGAGGCACATGTCGACGATCGAGCACGTGACGCCCCGGTTCCCGCCCGTGTTCATCAGCGGAGGCAACGCCGACGCCCTCACGGCCCGGCAGTCGCGCCCGTTCGCCGCGCACCTGCGCTCGCTCGGCGTCCCGGTCACGGACCTGTTCTGGGGCGAGGGGCACGAGGCGCAGCTGGGGCACGAGTACCAGTTCCACCTCGAGCTCCCCGACGCGCGCCTCGCGCTGGAGCGGACGCTCGCGTTCCTCGAGCGCACGACGGCCCGGTGACGCGGCGAGCACTCTCTCTGGCAGTTCGCTGAGGGAGCGCCGTCGCAGCGTGACGATCCGGCGCCCGGCCGCGTCCTACTCCCGGAACGCCACGATCGACCGGATCGGGCACGAAGCGGAAGAGGAGACCATGGCCGACAGCATCGCGACCACCACGACGGGCACCGGAGTCGGGCGCACCGTCATCGACGACGCCGTCATCGCGAAGGTGGCGGGCATCGCCGCCCGCGCTGTCCCCGGCGTCCACGCGCTCGGCGGAGGAGCGGCCCGCGCGATCGGGGCGATCCGCAGCGCCATCGGCAGCGACGACCGCGGCCAGGGCGTCAAGGTCGAGGTCGGCGAGCGCCAGGTCGCCGCCGACGTCGTGATCGTCGCCGAGTACCCCGCTGCGCTGCAGTCGGTCGCAGAGGGCGTCCGCTCGGCCGTCGCCGAGGCGATCCGCGAGATCGTCGGCATGGACGTCGCCGAGATCAACGTGACCGTCCAGGACGTCTTCATCCCCGAGGACGACGCGCCCGAGGCCGAGCCGCGCGTCGCCTAGGCGACCCCCACGACCCCGCCGGCGACCGCTCCCCCGGTCGCCGGCCTCCCCGGCCGGCGCACCCGCCCGGCCGATCCGAACACCAGTGGAAGGAGACCCGCATGGGACTCGACGACAAGCTCAAGAACGCCGCCCAGGACCTCGCCGGCAAGGCGAAGGAGGCTCTCGGGAACATCCAGGGCGACGAGGGCAAGGTCGAGGAGGGCCGCCGCGACCAGCACGCGGCCGACCTCAAGAAGACCGGCGAGGACGTCAAGGACGTCTTCAAGAACTGACGCGTCCCGCGTCCCGATGCCCCGCCGCCCTCGGCGGCGGGGCACCTCCCGGCCCTCACCCGATCCGGATCCCCCGGTCCTGATCGCGAACGGAGCACCGCATGCAGAACACCTGCGCCCGACCGCTCGACGTCGACGACGCCGTCGCCCTCGTCGCTGTCCTCGCGACCCTCGAAGGGCTGCTGGCCTCGCGCGGCCTGCCCGACAGCGAGACCGATCTGCTCCGCCGGAGCCTCGAGCAGGGCGGGAGCGTGCTCCCCGGCGCCGACGTCGACGAGCTCGCGGCCGCGCTGAGCGCTCTGAACGAGCGGCTCCGCAGCACGATCGGCTGACCCGGAGGACTCCGCCCCGCTAGCGTGGAGGCGACCGCACCGGCGCCGATCGATCCCGACACCGTCCGGCACGTCCCCCACTCCGAGGAGCAGCCATGTCCGGCGATCACTTCGTGCTGTCGACGGCCTCCCCGTGGGAGGACCGGACCGAGGTCATCGGCGTCTACGCCTCCGATGCATGGGCGCGCGAGGCCGCGACGGTGTGGCTCCGCTCCCCCGACCGCGACGCGTTCCCGCGCTGCGTCATCGAGTGCTGGAACGGAGCGCACCTGCTCCACCGCGAGGTGATCGAGGGCGTGCCCGACGACGTCAGCGGAACACCGACTCCGTCGTGAGGGCGTCCGCCCACGGCTCGCGGGCGGTCGTGACGTCGACCCCGGAGTCGGCGGAGTCGCGGATCGCCTGACCCAGCAGATGGTCCTGCAGGCCGTCGGCGAGCGGATAGGGAGCCGGTCCCTCGCCCCGCGCCCAGGCTCCGGTCGCCCCGACGAGGGCGTCGACGGCGATGTCCTCGTCGGACTGCCGCGCCCCGGGGTGCGGGTTCCGGAAGAGCACGTCGCCGTCCAGCGCGATCGAGTCGAGGTGGAACCCCTCGAGGTTGTGGTCGATCCCCGTCTGCCGCCGGGTGATCCGCGACTCCACGACCGAGCGCGGGCCGGCCATCCGCACGACGCTGTCGCCGTCGATCTCGCCGTGCGATCCGCGGATCGTGAGGCGGCGGTGGCGCAGCGGGGAGAACCACTGGTTGTCGACGAAGTCGTACAGCCCCGACCGTCCGCCGCCGAAGTCGAGCGTCGCCAGGGTCGTCGTCCGCTCCCGGGCCTCGGTCTCGTCGGTCCAGCCGTGCGTCGTCAGCGGATCCAGGAGCGGCGCGCGGAGGTCCCGGGCGCTCACCCGGGTCGCGTCGCCGGTGTCCCCCAGGAGTCCGCGCATGATCGAGACGGCGTGGTACAGGTGGTTCGAGCACACCTGCACGTGCGTCGGCGTGCCGATGACCCCCGAGCGGACCGCGCGCCAGCGGGCGCTGTGAGCAGGCATGAAGAGGCTCTGGTCGGCGACCTGGACGAGCCCGGAGTCGCCGACCTCGTCCCACATCCGCCGCATCGCGGGCGCATCGAGGGCGGGCGGCGTCTCCTCGAGCACGCGGACGCCCCGTCGGACCAGGTCGGCGGTGATGCCGGAGGCGACCTCGACCGGGACGGCGACGAGCACGAACTCGGGATCGCCGTGCTCGACGAGCTCGTCGACGCTCGCGAAGGCCGGCACGCCCTAGCGCGCCGAGACCTCGTCGCGGCGCGCCGAGCGCGAGTGGATCCCGGTCACCTGGAACGCCTCCGGCACGTCGCGGGCGAGGCGGAGGAAGAAGCCCGTGCGCCAGCCGGAGCCGACGATCGCGAAGCGGATCGGGGGTGTCGAGGTCATCGTCGTCGTCCTGTTCTGCGGGGGCGGGGCGGTGTCGTGCCGACCGGTGCGGTCGTGCTCGACCAGTGCGGGGGCCGCTCGAAGTGCGGCGGGAGCACGGTCGCGGCGTCGCCGCGCGTGCTCGAGACCTGCGCCTGCGTGAGGTAGAGGGCGCTCGAGAGATCAGCGCCCGACACGTCGGCGTCGCGCAGGTCCACGCCCAGGACGTCGCAGCCGCCGAGGTCGGCCCCGCGCAGGTCGGCCGCGATGAGCAGGGCGCCGCGCAGGTCCGCGCCGCGGAGATCGGCTGCGCGCAGATCCGCTCCGAGGAGGTCGGCGCCGGGGACGAGCCTGCGGTCCGGGCGGGAGCGCACCCCGGCGCGGGCGGCCGCGCTCGCGGCGATCAGGAGCGGACGGGCGGCGGCGAACTCGCCGTCGACGTCGGCCGCGAGGATCGCCTCCGGCGAGGCGAGAGTGAGGGCGTGCACCGCGTCGAAGCGGAGTCGGACGCCGTCCCGGGTCGCGGGGTCGACCCCGTCGAGCGCGAGCGCGACGTCGAGGTACCAGAGCAGCTCGTGGAGCCGGCGGACCAGCGGGAAGACGGCGAACATCCGCTCGCGCACCTCGGCGTCGCCGCGCCACGAGACGCCGCCGAACGTGTGCGTCGACACCTTCTGGCCGGCGCCGAAGCAGTCGAAGACGGTGCAGCCGACGAAGCCCTGCGGGCGGAGGGAGCGGTGGATCGTGCACGCGTCCTCGGAGTCGAGGTTCGCGCAGGGCTCCCCGGCGGGCTTGTCGACCGGGAAGTCGCGCGAGCGGGCGAACGCGAGGGCGACGCAGCAGAGGCCGAAGCAGTTCGCGCAGTCGGCGCCCAGATCCTCGCGGCGGCCGAGCTCGACCCGGGTGCGTGACGACATCGCGTCCGAGCCTACGCCGCGGTCAGTGCGCGAGCGCGAGCACGCCCACCACGAGGGCGCCGAGGCCCAGGAGGAAGGCGAGCGAGACCAGGCCCTGCCGCCAGGTCAGCCCCGCACGGCCCACGGCGATGAGGGCGATCGCGGCGAGGACGGCGGCGTAGATCCCGACGCCGATCCACAGCGCAGTGGTGGCGTCCACCCAGCCCAGGACGGCCGCGAGCAGCGCCAGCACCGGCAGGGAGGCGGAGGCGAGCGCGCCGGCGGCGATGCGGAGCATGACGCGCAGCTCCGCCCTGGAGGGCAGCGCGGCGTGGGTGACCTGGTGCGCGATGACCTCGGCCGTGAAGCCCGCCGCCGAGATGCCGACGATCGAGATCACGAGACTCCGCAGCGCGTGACCGGCGTCGGGGTGGTCGCCGACCGCGTAGATCATGATCACGGCGAGCCCGGTGAAGGTCGCGTACACGCGCTCCTTCAGGGCGCGGGCGCTCTCCTCGAGCGGGCGGCGCGTGTACGCCGTCCAGCGGGCGATGGGGCCGACCGGGCGCTGCGCCACCTCAGTACGAGGCGGAGTCGACGCGCGCGGCCGAGGAGTCGCCGGCGAGGCGGGCGGCCAGGTCGCCGAGGATCGTCGCGGAGCCGCTGGTGCCGAAGCGGGTGACGCCGAGCCCGCGGTAGGCGAGCAGCGTGTCGAGGTCGCGGACCCCTCCGGACGCCTTCACCTGGACGGCGTCGGACACGGCGCCGCGCATCAGGCGCAGATCGTGCTCGTTGGCACCGCCGCCCGCGAAGCCCGTGGCGGTCTTGACGAAGTCGGCGCCGGCGCGCTCGGACGCCTCGCTGCCCGCGACGATCTGCTCGTCGTCGAGGAGGCTGGTCTCGAGGATCACCTTCACGACGTGTCCGTCTGCCGCGTCGACCACCGCGCGGACGTCGTCCTCGACGTCCTGGAGCAGGCCGCTGCGCAGGCGTCCGATGTTGACGACCATGTCGAGCTCGCTCGCGCCGTCGGCGAGGGCCTGGCGCGACTCCGCGACCTTGGCCGCGGTGGAGGTGGTGCCGTGCGGGAACCCGATGACGGTGCCGACGAGGACGCCCGAGCCCTCGAGGCGGCGGACGGCGTGCGCGATGTCGGAGGGGCGGACGCAGACACTGAAGACCCCCGACGCGCGGGCCTCGTCGAGCTGCGCGTCGACCTCGGCGCGGGTCAGCTCGGGCTTGAGGATCGCGTGGTCGATGAGCGCCGCGATCTCGGCGACGCTGGGAAGGCTGGGGGTGCTCATGAAGTCGATTTTACCCGGGCGTCCTGCGCGGGAGGACGTGCCGGGTGGCGCTGCTCCGTCGAGGACGGCCGTGCGGAGCCGCGGCCGCCCGTCTCCCGACCCCGCGGACGAGAAGCGCCGGCACCGCGACCCCGGCGACGGCAGGTCTCGATACGCCCCTCCGGGGCTACTCGACCAGCAAGGCGGGGGACGCGGCGTTCCGCAGGGCGCGAGCTCCTTGCGTGCACGCCGTCGCGCAAGGTCGAGCGCATCGCGGAATCGCGTGCCAAGCGATTCCGCGGAGCGGACGCAGGACGCTCTGCGGAACCCGGCCGTCTGCGAACGCCGACTGCGGCGAGGAGTGCCGCAGGCACTCCGAGCACGGGAACACCGAAGGGGGCCCCGCGATCGTCAGATCGCGACGCCCCCTTCGGTGTGAGCGCAGCGGCACGCTGGTAGTCAGCGGCGCGCAGCGCCGCTGACTACCAGCTCGACTTGGTGATGCCGGGCAGCTCGCCGCGGTGCGCCATGTCGCGGAAGCGGACACGCGAGATGCCGAACTTCGACAGGTTGCCGCGGGGGCGGCCGTCGACGGCGTCCCGGCCGCGGACGCGGACCGGCGAGGCGTTGCGGGGGAGCTTCTGGAGGCCGACGCGGGCGGCCTCGCGGGACTCGTCGGTGCCGGCCGGGTCGACGAGAGCCTTCTTGAGCTCCAGGCGCTTGGCGGCGTAGCGGTCGACGATCACCTTGCGCTGCTCGTTGCGGGCGATCTTGCTCTTCTTGGCCATTTCTAGCGCTCCTCGCGGAAGTCGACGTGCTTGCGCACTACGGGGTCGTACTTCTTCAGCACGAGACGGTCGGGGTCGTTGCGACGGTTCTTCTTGGTCACGTAGGTGTAACCGGTGCCTGCCGTCGAACGGAGCTTGATGATGGGACGGACGTCCTGCTGCTTTGCCATTAGATCTTCACCCCACGAGCGAGAATGTCCTTGACGACGGACTCGATGCCACGGGCGTCGATGACCTTGATGCCCTTGGCCGACAGCGTCAGGGTGACGTTACGGCGGAGCGAGGGGACGTAGTACGTCTTCTTCTGCACGTTCGGGTCGAAGCGGCGCTTGGTGCGCCGGTGCGAGTGCGAGATGGCGTGCCCGAAGCCGGGAACGGCTCCGGTCACCTGGCAGACTGCTGCCATGGTTTCCTCCATGTGTGGTTACCGTGGGACGCACGCGGCACTCGGCCCCGCTCGACCCACCCAAGGTCACTTGTCGGCATACCGCCCGCTCGTCGCGGAGGTCGGGACCTCCGCCGCTCGGGCAGCACGCAAGCGCGTGCAGATGCACGCAACCTGAGTAGCTTACGTGATGCGGCGGGCGGGCGGCAAGAGCGTCTCAGCCCGACTGCGCCGCGTGCATCCGCGCGTAGTGGCCGTCGACCGAGAGCAGCTCGTCGTGGGAGCCCCACTCCACGATGCGGCCGGCATCGAGCACGACGATGCGGTCGGCCGAGCGGATCGTGGAGAAGCGGTGCGCGACGACCAGGGTCGTCCGCCCCTCGGTCAGCCGGCCGAGGGCGTCCTTGATCAGCGCCTCCGACTCGGGGTCGAGCGCGCTGGTGGCCTCGTCCAGCAGCAGCACGCGGGGGTCGCGGATGAGGGCGCGGGCGATCGAGAGCCGCTGGCGCTGACCTCCCGAGAGGCGGGCGCCGCGCTCCCCCACGACCGAGTGCCAGCCGTCGGGGAGCGATTCGACGATCTCCCACGCGTTCGCGTCGCGCAGCGCCGCCTCCATCCGCTCGTCGGACACCTCGCCGAGGCCGTAGGCGATGTTGTCGCGGATCGTGCCCTCGAAGAGCACCGACTCCTGCGGCACGACCGAGACCGAGCGGCGGAAGGTGCGCAGATCCAGCGTCTCCATGTCGACGCCGTCGAGCAGGATCCGGCCCGATGTAGGCCGGAGGAAGCCGAGCACCACGTTGAGCAGGGTCGACTTGCCGGATCCGGACGCGCCGACGAACGCCACCGTCTCGCCCGGTCGGAGGTCCAGGTCGATGCGGTGCAGAGCGGGTCCGTCGTCGCCGTAGCGGAAGTCGACCCGCTCGAGGGTGAGGCGGCCGTGCACCTCGCCGACGGGGCGCTTGCCCTCGTTGTGCTCGAGGTCGGGGTCCTCGAGGACCTCGGCGATGGAGCGGACCGACTCGAAGCCGCGGGCGGCGAGGGGCAGGAGCATCAGCAGGTTGGTCATGGAGGAGGTCAGGAGCGCGAAGTAGCTGCTCAGCAGCACGACCTGGCCGGGAGTGACGGGGAGCCATTCCGAGATCGAGACCCACGCGGCGAGCACCAGGCAGCCGACTCCGAGCAGCTGCAGGCTGACCCACGAGAGCGAGGCGAAGCGGCCGTTGAGCAGGTCGAGCTCGAAGCCGGCCTCGCGCACGCCCTCGGCTCCGGTGGCGACGGTGCGCACCGCGGTCTGCTCGAGACCGTGCGCGCGGGTGACGGGCATCAGCGTCGCCATCGCGCCGACGGTCGCCGAGAAGCGCTCGACCTCGCGGCGGAACTGCTCGTTGCGGCGCATGCTCCGCCGCTGCAGGATGCGCCGGAGCAGGACGGCGAGCGGGATGGCGAGGGCGTAGACGGGGAGGAACGCGGGCACGTTGATCGCCGTCATCGCGACGGCTCCGATCAGCACCATCACCGCCGAGAGCAGCGGGTTCGCGGTCTGCTGCAGCATCGTCTCGACGTTCTCGACGTCGCGGACGACCTTCGTCTGCACGATGGCGCTGTTCGCCCGGGCG
>NZ_JAMRYM010000075.1:0-17553 GCF_023743255.1 Rathayibacter rubneri
GGTGTGGGTCTCCCCCAGGGCCCTCCTCGTCAACGGGCAGCGGCGCCCCTACCTCCGCAACTCGGGGCACGAGGCCGCTCGCGCGGCGCGTCTCCTGAGCACGGCCACCGGCGGGAGCGTCGACGTGCTCGCCGTCATCGTGGTCGTGGGCGCGAAGCTCACCCGCAGGAACACGCCGGACGGCGTCGCGGTGATCACGATCCGCGAGCTGGCGGCGTTCCTCAGCCGGAACGCGAACCCTGCGCGGAGCGCCGTGTCGACCGAGATCATCCGTCACGCGGTCGTCCAGCCGAGGACGTGGTCTCGCAGCGGCTCGGCTCCGGAGCTCTCGACCGACCACCTCCTGTGGTTCCTCGACCTCCGGGACCGGGTCCGGTCCGCGGCTCGACGCCGGAACGCCTGGGTGCTCGCCGCGCTCGCCGGCTCTCTCGGCACCCTCGTCGGAGCGTTCGACCTGGTGATCGCGACGGTGACGGCGGTGAGCCTCTGAGCGCCTCAGGCCGGCGCCAGCTCCTGCAGGCCCGTCACCCGCAGCAGGTCGAGGCGCGCCTCGTCGCTCGATCCGGGCGCGGCCGTGTAGACGACGATCCGCAGGTCGCTGCCCGGCACGCTCAGCACGTCGCAGTCGATCGTCAGCGGTCCGACCGGGGTCGCGGTGAGCGTCTTCCGGCTCGACCGGTGCTCGGCGACCCGCGCCTCCGACCAGCGGCGGGCGAAGTCCGATGATTCGGCCAGCAGACGCGTCACGAGCTGCGCGAGCGCGCGGTCGTCCGGGTAGCGGCCCACCGCGGTGCGCAGGTCCGCCGTCAGGTCCGCCGCGAACTCCTCCTCGTGCCGCTCGTCGAAGTCCGTGCCCACGTGCCCCTGCGTGAAGTGCCGCCACACCAGGTTGCGGTCGAGCCCCGTGAGCGCCGAGGGGTCGCCGTTCACCGCGGCCCAGAGCGGGTTCCACAGCAGGATGTCGTGCGCGGCGCTGAAGACGGCGAGCGGCACGTCGCCGAGCCGGTCGACGATCCGCTGCACGCCGGGAGTGATGTGGCGCGGGACCTGCGCGCGCGTCGGCGGCGCGACTCCGGCGACCCGGAAGAGGTGATCGCGCTCCTCCTCCGACAGCCGCAGGGCGACGGCGAGCGCGCCGAGCAGCTGAGCCGACGGGTTCACGGCCCTCCCCTGCTCGAGTCGGACGATGTAGTCGACACTCACCCCGGCGAGCGCGGCGAGCTCCTCGCGCCGCAGCCCGGCGGTGCGGCGGCCGGACCCGGCGGGCAGGCCGACCTCGGCCGGGCGGACGCGCTCGCGCCAGGACCGCAGGACACTCGCGAACTCGCTCATGCCCCCATCGTCCTCCGTTCGCGGGCGCCGGTCCTGGTACCGGTGGTCCCCCTGTCGAGCGGTACCTGGGCGCCGGCGTCGACGTGCCGCACGCTGGGGACATGACAACGACACTGATCACCGGGGCCAATCGCGGCCTCGGACTCGAGACCGCCCGCCGCCTCCTCGAGGCCGGCCACACCGTCTTCGCCGGAATGCGGGACCCCGCGACGGGCGACGACGTCCGCGCGCTGGGCGCCCACGTCGTGCAGCTCGACGTCGCCGACCAGGCGAGCGTCGACTCCGCCCTCGCCTCGCTCCCGTCCCTCGACGTCCTCGTGAACAACGCCGGCGTGCTCGGCACCTCGTTCGGAGTCGACGACCTCTCGGCGGAGGCGATGGCGAGCGTGCTCGAGACCAACGTGGTCGGCCTCGTGCGGGTGACGCAGGCCGCGCTGCCGCTGCTGCGCCGCTCCTCCGCCCCCGTGATCGTCAACGTGGCGTCGGGCGTCGGCTGGCCGCGCTCCCTGTCGACAGAGGGTCACGACGAGTTCCCCGTGCTCGCGGTGCCCTACGCGGCGTCGAAGGCCGCCGTGATCGCGCTGACCGTGCAGTACGCGAAGAACCTGCCGGCGATGCGGATCAACGCGAGCGACCCCGGCTACACGGCGACCGACTTCAACGGCAACAGCGGGCACCAGACGGTGACGGAGGGGACCGACGCGACCGTCGCGCTCGCCCTGCTCGGCGCCGAGGGCCCGACCGGGGAGTTCCACGACCGGCGCGGGCGCATCGAGTACTGAGGGCCGCGGCGCGGCCCCCGGGGCGGCGCAGGAAGAGCGGGCGCGGAGCGGGAACCGGGCCCCGGTCGGCGTCCGCGCGGCAACGGGAGGCGGCGAACCGGGGTTCACGCGCGCGCCGGGCCCCGGTCCGCGACCACTCGACTCCGGCGCAACACTCGACCTGCCCCGAACCGGGGTGTACACGCGCGCCAGCCCCCGCTCCGCGACCACTCGCCTCCCGCACAGCACACGACTCGCCGAGAAACGGGATGCACGCGCGAGCCAGCCCCGCTCCGCGCCCACTCGCACCTACCCAGCACACGACTCGCCCCGGACCGGGGTCCGAGTCGAGGCGGACGCCCGGTACAGGTCCACTCGGCCACGATCGCTTCGCCACCCCTCCCGCGCCCGTTCCCCGCGTCCAGATTCGTTGCACACGGCAACAAAACGGAGCGGGCACCGGCACAATGGAGTCATGACGCAACGGAGCAACTGGGCGGGCACGTACGAGTACCACGCCGCCGACATCCTCGAGCCCGAGTCGATCGAGGAGGTGCAGTCCCTGGTCCGCTCGAGCGACCGGATCCGCGCCCTCGGGACCCGCCACTCCTTCAACGCCCTGCCCGACACCCCCGGCACCCTGGTGCACCTGGGCCGGATCGCGCCCGAACCGCTCATCGACGCCGAGGCGAGCACGATCACGGTCGGCGGATCGACGCGCTACGGCATCGTCGCGTCGCACCTGCACGCCGCCGGCTACGCCCTGCACAACATGGGCTCGCTCCCCCACATCTCGGTCGCCGGTGCGATCTCGACCGGCACCCACGGGTCCGGCGACCGCAACGCCAACCTCTCCTCCGCCGTCTCGGCGCTCGAGATCGTCACCGCCGACGGCTCGCTCCGCACGATCCGCCGCGGCGAGCCCGGCTTCGAGGGCGTGGTCGTCGGACTCGGCGCCTTCGGCATCGTGACCCGCGTCACCCTCGACATCCAGCCCACGTTCGACGTCCGGCAGGACGCGTTCGTCGACCTGCCCTGGGACCGCGTGCTCGACGACTTCGACGCGATCACCTCCTCCGCCTACAGCGTCAGCCTCATGACGCACTGGTCGAGCCCGACCGTCGAGCAGCTGTGGCTGAAGACGAAGGTCGAGAAGGGGAGCGTCGCCGACGTCGACGCGACGCACCTGGGCGCGGTCGCCGCCTCCGCGAGCCTCTTCGCCGTGTCGGAGGGAGTGGACTCCAACCTGAACCCGTTCGGCGGGTCGGTCGGGCCGTGGTCCGAGCGCCTGCCGCACTTCCGCCTCGATCGCGAGCCGAGCGCGGGCGACGAGATCCAGAGCGAGTACATGGTGCCGCGCGACCGCATCCGCGAGGCGATCGTCGCTCTGCGCGCGATCGGCGACCGGATCGACGAGGTCCTGCTGATCACGGAGCTGCGCACCATGGCGGGCGACGACCAGTGGCTCTCGCCGGCGTCCGGGCGCGACAGCGTCGGCATCCACTTCACCTTCGCGAAGGACCGCGCCGGAGTCGACGCCGTGCTGCCCGCCGTCGAGGGCGCGCTGCTGCCGCTCGGCGCCCGACCGCACTGGGGCAAGCACTTCCTGGCGGGAGCCGACGAGATCGCCCCGCTCTACCCGCACCTGCCCGAGTGGCGCGCGCTGGTCGGCGAGTGGGATCCCTCCGGACGCTTCGCGAGCGACTTCGTGCGCGAGCGCCTGCTGGGCTGACGTCTGCACGAGATGCCACTCCGGTACGCGACACGCCGACGCGGGCGTACCGGAGTGGCATCTCGCGGGCAGTCAACGGGGTGATTCGGCGGGGAGCGGGTCGTAGCGTCGAAGGGGACGAGAGGGAGGCACTCATGCCCGCACGCGACGAGATCCCGTCGACCATCGAGCGCTCCGAGAAGCACGCGCAGGACCTCTGGTCGGCGGCGCACGATTCCGCCGTCGAGAGCTACGGAGAGGGCGAGCGCGCCCACCGCACCGCCTTCGCCGCGCTAAAGCACGAGTACGAGAAGGTCGGCGACCACTGGGAGCGCAAGGACGAGAGGGGTCCGTCCGACTCGCGTGCCGCCGAGCGCGGCACCGACGGCGGCGGCGAGACGGCGGGCGGAGTCGACGCGAACGCCACGAAGGCGCACCTGCTGGACCTCGCCAAGCGCCTCGAGATCTCCGGCCGCTCGCGCATGACGAAGGACGAGCTCGTCGAGGCCCTGCAGAAGGAGAACGCCCGGCAGACCCGCAGGGCCCGCTGACTCCCGGCGCACGCGGGATCTCGATACGCCCGCTCCGCGCGCTACTCGATCAGCAAGCGGCCCCTGCCGGTCGAGTAGCGCCGCAGGCGGCGTATCGAGACCCACCGACCCCGGAAGACAGGGATCTCGATACGCCCGCTCCGCGGGCTACTCGATCAGCAAGCTCTGCTGGTCGAGTAGCCGCCACCGGCGGCGTATCGAGACCCACCACCGCCCTCACCGCAGCAGCACCGGCCCCGCCCCGATCGCGACACGGAACAGCGAGTACGGATACGCCCGCAGGTCCACTCCGCCCTGGTAGTCGGCCTGGCGGTGCAGCTGGTTCGCCGTGAAGTAGAGGTGCTCGTCCGTCGCGACCGACATCGTGTCGGGCCACAGCATCCGCTCGTCGTGGACCAGCGTCTCGAGCACGCCGTCGGTGCGCCGGCGCAGGATCGCGTTGTGCTCGTAGTCGGTGGCGTAGAAGCGGCCGAGCGCGTCGGTCTCGAGTCCGTCGGATCCGCCGCCCTTGTCGCCCTCGTCGACGACCGTCGCCGCGACCTCGTCGTCGGACACCGCCCGGTCCGCCAGCGCCGCCGTCGACACGCTCCACCAGCGCCGCGAGACGAGCGGGCAGTACCAGAGCCGCTCGCCGTCGGCCGAGATCGCAATGCCGTCGGCGCCCATGGTGACGGGCTGCGGATCGCCGTCCTCGGGTCGCTTCATCAGCACGCGCCCCTCCGCCACGGCCACCATCTCGGGTGGCGTGAGCGCCTTCGTCGAGGGGTGCTCGTGCAGGCGGCGCCAGGCCGTGCCCGATTCGAGGTCGACCACGATCAGCCCGTTGGGGCCGGAGTCGGCGGAGTCGGTGATGTACGCGACTCCGCGGCGCAGATCGAAGCGCACGTCGTTGAGGTAGGTCGTCGGCAGGGCGACGTCGGGCTCGAAGACGATGACCTTCTCGACCGTGTCGGTCGCGAGGTCGACGCAGACGAGCTTGGGTCCGCCCCGCTTCGTGGGCTGGAACAGCGGACTGCCGGTGTCCAGGATCCACAGCCGGTCGGCCGGATCGACGACGATGCTCTGCACCGAGACGAGCGCGGTCTCGTCGTCGTCGCCCCGCGGGCTGTTCCACTCCTCGCTCGGGAACGGCACCGCCACTCCGTCGCGCAGCTCGACGACCGTCGCGGGCACCTCGTCGCCCCACTTCGGGAAGTTCACGAAGATCCGCCCGGTGTGCGAGACGCTCACCCCGGTGGGCATCGGCCCGCTCTCGAACGCGTGCACCAGCTCGAGCTCGCCGACCGGCTCGTCGACCGGCCTGGTCTCGCGCCCGGCGTCGTGCTGTCCCCAGAAACCCATCGGATGCCCTCCTCGCGGCGGCCGCGCGGCTCGCGGCCACTGTTCGACGCTAGGCATGCGGGGCGCGCAGCGGAGGCCGCTTGACAGGTCGCCGAAGGGAGGGGCAGGGCAGGTCGCGACCGAAGGGCGGGGCGCCGTCCGGCAGCGCGCTCAGCGCAGCGAGTCGCGCACCTCCGCGAGGCCGAGCTCGAGCTCGGCGAACGTCGTCGACAGGGGTGACAGCCCGATCCGGATGCCGTCCGGGTTCCGGAAGTCGGGGATCACGCCCCTCGCCTGCAGCCGCGGCACCAGTTCGGCGGACTTCTCGTGATCGACGGTGATGTGCGAGCCGCGGGCGGCGGGGTCGCGCGGAGTCGCCACGCGGGCGCCGAGCGGCACCAGCCACTCGTCGAGCAGCTCGAGCGCGTACGCCGTCATCGCCTCGGACTTGGCGCGGATCGCGGGCATCCCCACCTCCGCGATCAGCGCGATCATGTCCTGCATCGCGAGCATCCCGGTGATCGGCGGCGTGCCGCTGAGGAAGCGCCGCATCCCCTCGGCGGGACGGTAGCCGGGGCCCATCTCGAACATGTCGGCGACGCCCATCCAGCCCTGGATCGGCTGCGCCAGCGACTCCTGGTGCCGTGCGGCGACGTAGGCCCAGGCCGGCGCGCCGGGACCGCCGTTGAGGTACTTGTAGGAGCAGCCGACGGCGAGGTCCGCGCCCCACGCGTCGAGCTGCATCGGCACGGAGCCGACGGAGTGGGAGGCGTCCCACAGCACGAGCGCGCCGGCGTCGTGCGCCTGGGCGGTGATCGCGGCCGCGTCGGCGAGGAAGCCGGATCGGTAGGCCACGTGGCTGAGCAGCACGAGCGCGGTGCGGTCGCCGAGGACCGGCGCGAGCTCCTCCGGCCGCACCCCCGCATCCGGAGCGGATCGGATCCAGCGCAGCGTCGCCCCGGTCTCGGCCGCGATGCCCTCGAGCACGTAGCGGTCGGTCGGGAAGTTGTCGCTGTCGACCACGATCTCGTCGCGGCCGAGGGGCAGCTGGTGGGCGAGAGCCGCGCGGGCGAGCTTGTAGAGCAGCACCGTGGTGGAGTCGGCGACGACCGTCTGCCCGGCCGCCGCTCCGAGGGCAGCGGCACCGAGCGCGTCGCCGACGGCGAGCGGCATCTCGAGCCAGCTCTCGGACCAGCCGCGGATGAGGCGGCCGCCCCACTCCTCCTCGGCGAAGCGCTGGAGCCGCTCGATGCTTGCGCGCAGCGGCCGCCCGAGCGAGTTGCCGTCGAGGTAGGAGCGCACCTCGGGGGTGCGGACGAAGAGCTCGGGGTACTGCGCGAGCGGGTCCCGGGCGTCGAGGGGATGCATGCCCTCACCCTACGGTCGCGGCGCGTGCGGCTCCGGGGGTGGACGGCTCCCGCTTCTCGCACTCCACTCCTCGAAAGTCGTCGTACTCGAGCCCGAGTACGACGACTTCTGCGGACTCGACCTCGCGCGCTTCCCCCTTCCGCAGAAGTTGCGGGAAGCGCGCGCCGTCACCGCGACTTCGGAGGAAGCACGGCGGCGCCAGCCCGCGCGCCCCCCACCGACACCGCGAACCTGAGAAATCAACGAGCAGACGCGAATCCGCCCCTCACCTACCGTCGAGACAGGACGACCCCCTGCCCTCGACCTCCGGAGCCGCCCCATGCCCGCACCCACCATCGGCCTGCACGTCTCGCACGAGCAGCTCGACCCCCGCACCGCTCTCGACGTCGCCCGGCGCGCCGGCGAGGTCGGCTTCACCGAGGGCATGTGCTCCGACCACCTCACGCCGTGGAGCGCGCGGCAGGGCGAGTCCGGCTTCGCCTGGTCGTGGCTCGGCGCCGCGCTCGCGTCGACCCCGCTGGGCTTCGGAGTCGTCAACGCACCCGGTCAGCGCTACCACCCGGTGATCATCGCGCAGGCCGCCGCGACCCTCGAGCTCATGAACCCGGGGCGCTTCTGGGTCGCCCTCGGCAGCGGCGAGGCCATGAACGAGCACGTCACCGGCGAGCGCTGGCCCGCCAAGCCCGAGCGCAACGCCCGCCTCCGCGAGTGCGTCGACATCATGCGCGCCCTGCTCGCCGGCGAGGAGGTCAGCCACCGCGGCCTCGTCACGGTCGACCGGGCCCGCGTCTGGTCGCTGCCCGCGATCCCTCCGCCGTTCGTCGGAGCCGGAGTGACGGCCGCCACCGCGAGCTGGCTCGCCGAGTGGGCCGACGGCTTCGCGACCATCTCGCAGCCCGAGGACAAGCTGCGCCGCACCATCGCCGCCTACCGCGACGCGGGCGGCCGGGGCGAGGTGATCGTGCAGGCGCAGGTGGCGTACGTGCCCTCGCAGAGCGGAGGCGCGCCCGCCGCCCGCGCACTCGCCCACGACCAGTGGCGCACCAACATCTTCGAGCCGCCGCTCTGCTGGGACCTCGACACCACCGAGCACTTCGACCTCGCCGCCGAGCGCACGACCGAGGACCAGGTCGCCGAATCCGTGCTCTGCACCGACTCCGCGCAGGAGCTCTCGGACGCGATCGCCCTCTCCGCCGACTGCGGCGCCGACCGCGTCTACCTCCACCACGTCGGCAAGGAGCAGAACGAGTTCCTCGACGCGATGGGCACCACCGTCCTCCCCGACTTCCAGGAGCGCTCCGCATGAGACTGACCGACACCAGCGACCTGTGGTGGCGCTCCGCCGTCTACTACAACCTCGACGTGAAGACCTTCATGGACTGGAACGACGACGGCGTCGGCGACCTGGAGGGTCTCGCCCACCGCATCGACTACCTCGCCGAGCTCGGCGTCAGCTGCCTCTGGCTCGCCCCGTTCTTCCCCTCGCCGGGCAAGGACAACGGCTACGACATCAGCGACTTCTTCGGCGTCGACGAGCGCTACGGCCACCACGGCGACGTCGTCGAGGTGATCCGCACGGCGCACGACCGCGGCCTGCGCGTGATCATCGACCTGGTCGTGAACCACACGTCCGACCAGCACCCCTGGTTCCGGGCCGCGCGGTCCTCCCCCGACAGCCCCTACCGCGACTACTACGTCTGGCGCGACGAGCCGCCGACCGACCAGCCCGAGAACGTGTTCCCCGACGTCGAGGACGGCGTCTGGTCCCTCGACGAGGAGGCCGGCCAGTACTACCTGCACAACTTCTACCGGCACCAGCCCGACCTCAACACCGACAACCCGGCGGTGCGGGACGAGATCGCGAAGCTGGTCGGGTTCTGGCTGCAGCTCGGAGTCGACGGCTTCCGCGTCGACGCGGTCCCGTTCCTGATCGAGCCCGGCGCGCACGACGAGCACGAGTGGCTCCGCCTGCTGCGCCGCTTCGTCTCGCGCCGCTCGGGCGAGGCGATGATGCTCGGCGAGGTCAACGTGAGCCGCGAGCAGCAGCTCGCCTTCTTCGGCGGATCCGACGCCGACGAGCTCTCGATGCAGTTCGACTTCGTCGCGAACCAGCGCCTCTACCTGGCGCTCGCCCGCGGCGATGCGACGCCGCTCGCGGAGGCTCTGGCGAGCCGTCCCGAGATCTCGGTCGGCAGCCAGTGGGCGAACTTCGCGCGCAATCACGACGAGCTGACCCTCGATCAGCTCGAGGACTCGGAGCGCGACGAGGTCTTCGCAGCGTTCGCCCCGGACGAGTCGCAGCGGATCCACGGACGCGGCATCGTCCGCCGCCTCCCGCCGATGCTGGGCGGCGACCCCCGCCGCCTCCGCATGGTCTACAGCCTGCTGTTCTCGCTCCCGGGCGCCCCGGTGCTCTACTACGGCGAGGAGATCGGCATGGGCGAGAACCCGTCCATCACGGGCCGCAGCGCCGTCCGGACCCCGATGCAGTGGAGCTCGGCCGCGAACGGCGGCTTCTCGCGGGCGGACGCGTCGGATCTGATCGCGCCCGTCACCGGGGACGGCTTCGGCCCCGAGCACGTGAACGCCGCCGACCAGCTCAAGGCGCCGGAGTCGCTGCTCGCGCACCTGAAGGGCCTCGCGTGGCTCTACCGCCGCTCCCCTGAGATCGGCTGGGGCGAGTACACGCACCTGCCTGCCGACGAGCCGAGCGTCTTCGCGCACCGCATGTCGGCGTCCACCGGCTCGACCGTCGCGGTGCACAACTTCGCGTCGAGCCCGCGGACGGCGGCGCTGACCCTGCCCGACGTGCAGCCGGGCGCGCGCCTGGTCGACTCGCTCAGCTCGGAGGAGTACCCGGTCGCCGACGACGGCGCGGTGTCGATCCCGGTCGACGGCTACGGCGGCCGCTGGTTCCGCCTGCTGTCGGACGGCTCCCGCCGCCTCGTCTGACCGGCGCCCACTCCGACTCCGACTCCGACTCCGACTCCGCAGAAGTTGTCGTACTCGAGCACCCAGTACGACAACTCCTGCGTACTCGGGGCCGTGCTCGCCGTGCCTGAAGCCACCCGACCGGCGACTCCGCAGAAGCCGTCGTACTCGAGCACCCAGTACGACAACTCCTGCGTACTCGAAGGGGGTGTCGGCCGCTCAGCGCACCCCTGAGAATCCACGAGGCGTTCTCACGGCGGGTGTCCCTACTGTTGCTCCGTGGATCTCGACACCCTTCTCAACATCGGCCTCGTCGTCCTGTTCGTGCTGATCGGAGGAGTGTTCGCCGGCACCGAGATGGCGATCGTCAGCCTCCGCGAGAGCCAGGTCCGCGCGATCGAGGCGCAGGGCGAGCGCGGCGCCCGCATCGCGGCCCTCGTGCGCAACCCCAACACGTTCCTCTCGGCCGTGCAGATCGGCGTCACGCTGGCCGGCTTCTTCTCGTCCGCCTACGGAGCGTCGACCATCGCGCCCGACCTCGCCCCGCCGCTCGAGGCTCTGGGCCTGTCCGCCGGAGTCGCGTCGACCGTCGCCTTCATCGGCCTCACGCTGGTCATCGCCTACCTCTCGCTCGTGCTCGGCGAGCTGGTGCCCAAGCGCCTCGCGATGCAGAAGTCGGTCGCGTTCACGAAGGTCCTGGCCCCGCCGCTCAACGGGTTCGCGCGCCTGATGCGCCCCGTCATCTGGCTGCTGTCGGTCTCGACCGACGGCGTCGTGCGCCTGCTCGGAGCCGACCCGCGCGAGAAGGGCGAGAGCGTCTCGGCCGACGAGGTGCGCGACATGATCTCGAGCAACACCGAGATCCACGAGGACAGCCGCCGCCTGCTGACCGACATCTTCCGCGCCGACGACCGCCGTGTCGCCGAGGTCATGCGCCCGCGACCGGACGTGGACTTCCTCCGCGGCGAGCTCCCGCTCGAGGAGGGCTACCGCGCCGTCCTCGATCAGCCGCACTCCCGCTACCCCGTGGTGGGCGAGAACCGCGACGACGTGCTGGGATTCGTGCACGTGCGCGACCTGATGGCCGCGTACCCGGACGCCGCCCAGGAGGGCACCGCCAGCAGCGTCGCCGACATCACCCGTCCGATCCTCGCGGTGCCGGGATCGACGAAGGTGCTCGCCGCGCTGCGCACCATGCGGCAGGACGGCCACCAGATCGCCGTCGTCGTCGACGAGTACGGCGGGACCGACGGCATCATCACGCTCGAGGACCTGCTCGAGGAGCTGGTCGGCGAGATCTACGACGAGTACGACGGTGCCCGGCAGGAGGTCGACGCGAAGGCGGCCGAGCAGCTGCACGACCTCGACGGAGGCATGATCCTCGAGGACCTCGAGGAGATGCTCGGCGTCGAGCTGCCCGACGGACCCTACGAGACGGTCGGCGGCTACATCCTCGACCGCATCGGCCGGGTGGCCGTGGTGGGCGACTCGATCGTCGTCGGCGAGCACCTCCTCCGCGTCGCCGAGACGGACCGCTACCGCATCTCGCGCGTGACGCTCACGCCGCAGCCGGCCTCGTCGACCTCCGTGGAGCCGACCGAGCCGAGCGCCTAGCCCCCGCGTCCCGCGGCGACGGAGTCGCAGGGAGCCGAGCCGAGCACCCCTGCGCCCCTCACCGCAGCCGCGTCTCGACCCCTCACGGCAGCCGCGTCTCGACCCACCGCGTCGCCGGGAGCCCGCGCGCCCCCGGCCGCGCGAGCCAGAGCCCGCCCGCGAACGGGTGCGCCGCCCGCTCGTCGGCCGAGAGGTCGCGCGACGCCGAGCTCACCACCGCCACGTCGAGCCCCTCGCCCGCGAAGGCGATGCTCGAGGAGTGCGGCGCGTCGATCTCGATGCCCTCGCCGTCGACCAGGCGCCCCTCGGAGTCGTAGACCCGCACTCCGGAGCCGCCCCAGATCGCGACCCACAGGCGACCGTCGGCGTCGACGGTCATCCCGTCGGCGAAGACGCCCTCCTCGAGCTCGACGAACGTCTCGCGTGCTCCGTGCGACCCGTCGACGTACGGCCGGCGGAAGACCACGCCGGACTCGGTGTCGATCGAGTACATCACCGTGCCGTCCGGTGACCAGCCGAGCCCGTTCGAGAGCCGCAGGTCGTGATCGAGGACGGTGACGGATCCGTCGTGCTCGAGGCGCAGCAGGACGTCGTCGCCGACGGACTCGCCGAGGGTCAGCGAGCCGACGACGAGCCGGCCCTGCGGGTCGATCGAGCCGTCGTTGAAGCGGTGCCCCTCGGGCAGCAGCTCGGAGCCGCGCGTGAGAGACCCGTCGACCTCGAGGATCGCGAGGCGGCGGGTCAGCGCGACGAGCACGCGCCCGTCGCCCAGCGGCAGCGCGCAGCCCACCTGCTCGCCGACGTCCGAGCGGGAGACGGCGCCCAGGCCGCCCTCGGCCCCGAGCGGCGCCGACAGCACCGCTCCGGACTCGATGTCGACCCAGGTGAGGCGGCCGGTGGAGGCGTCCCAGACGGGGCCTTCGCTGAGGACGTAGGAGGGGGTGCCCGCGGGCGTCGCGACGATCATGGACTCAACCTAGCCAAGCCGTCCCTGCACGGGCTCCGGGGTGGACGAGCCGGTGGAGACGAGTGCGGAGCGGCCGGTGGGGAGGAGCCATGCATCCCGAAACGCACTGTTCTACACCCGCACGGCACCACTCCGATAGCCCGGCGATACGAATCCGCCGCAGGGCTATCGTCAGGTCTCGCCGCGACCGGATGAGGGCTGCACCGAGCGAACCGGGGCGACAGGAAGGCGTGCGCCATGTCGACCACCGACACCCCTCGGGGCCCCGTCCGGAGCCTCGTCCCCGCCCGGATAGACCGGCTCCCGTGGACCCGGTTCCACTGGTCGATCGTCGTCGGCCTCGGCTTCTCCTGGGTCCTCGACGGCCTCGAGATCCAGATCGTCGCGAGCGCCGGGTTCGCGAAGGAGTTCGACCTCTCGGCCGCCCAGGTCGGCGTGCTGGGCACGGTCTACCTGGTCGGCCAGATCGCGGGCGCACTGATCTTCGGCCGGCTGAGCGACAAGCTGGGACGCCGCAAGCTCTTCATCCTGACGCTGGTGATCTACCTCCTCGCCAGCGGCATCGCGGGGCTCTCGCCGAACTACGCGTTCCTCGCCGTGTTCCGCTTCTTCGCGGGCATGGGCATCGGCGGCGAGTACGCGGCGATCAACTCCGCGATCGACGAGCTGATCCCCTCGAAGTACCGCGGACGCGTCGACATCGCGATCAACGGCACGTACTGGGGCGGTGCGGCGCTGGGCTCCGCGGCCAACCTCTTCTTCCTCAACGACGAGCTCTTCGCCGAGAACGTCGGCTGGCGGCTCGGCTTCTTCCTCGGCCCGATCCTGGGCCTCGCGATCATCTACCTCCGCCGGCACATCCCCGAGAGCCCGCGCTGGCTGATGACGCACGGCCGCGAGGAGGAGGCGGAGCGCACGGTCGACGAGATCGAGCGGCGCGTGGAGAAGGAGGGGGGCGTGCTCGAGCCGGTCGACGACGCGAAGGCGATCACGGTCAAGGCCACCGAGAGCATCCCCTTCCGCACGATCGCGCGGGTCCTCATCCGGCAGTACCCGAAGCGGACGCTGGTGGGCGCGACCATGATGGTCACGCAGTCCTTCCTCTACAACGCCATCTTCTTCACCTACGCGCTGGTGCTCGAGAACTTCTACGACGTGGAGCAGAGCGCCGTCTCGTACTTCTTCTTCCCGTTCGCGATCGGCAACCTGATCGGCCCGCTGGTGCTCGGCCACCTCTTCGACGTGTGGGGCCGGCGCAAGATGATCTTCCTCACCTACGGCGTCTCGGGAGCGGTGCTCGCCCTGTCGGCCGTGCTGTTCAGCATGGACGTGCTGACCGCGACGACGCAGACGATCCTCTGGTGCGTGTCCTTCTTCTTCGCCTCCGCGGGCGCCTCGAGCGCCTACCTCACGGTGAGCGAGATCTTCCCGCTGGAGCTGCGCAGCCAGGCCATCTCGTACTTCTTCACGCTCGGCCAGATCGCCGGCGCGATCGCTCCCACCCTGTACGGCGTGCTGATCGGCGACGGCAGCGATCGCGGTCCGCTGACCATCGGCTACTTCGTCGGGGCCGGGGTGATGATCGTGGGCGGAGTCGTGGCGCTGATCTTCGGGGTCGACGCCGAGCGCCGCAGCCTCGAGAGCATCACGGAGCCGCTCTCGACGGTCCGGGACGGGGACTGACCCGCAGAACGTCGGTCGGGAGGGCCACTCGGCCACGATCGTGGCCGACGGCCACTCCTGGCCGACGTTCTGCATCCCGTTCGCGCCGAGCAGTCGCCGTCCGCCCGCCCGATCCCGCGCACACGGAGGACGTCGGCCGGGAGCAGGGGGCATCGACGGGCAGCCGATGGAGCCGTCCCCAGCCGATGCTCCGCCGGTCAGAGCGCCCCGGGCGGCACCGGCGGCGCGTCCGGCACCTCGTCGACCGCCGTCCGCGGCCAGATGAGGGTCGGCATCCGGCGCCGTTCGGTCAGCGCGAGCGCCTCGCGCACGTGGCCGAGCACGTGCGCGGCGAACCCCGCGTCGGCCGCACCCGACGGGTCGAACGCGTCGAGGAGGTCGCGGAGCACGCGCTCGGGAGGGACGGGGAGCTGTTCGGGTTCGTTCACGTCGACCACTGCCGATCCGGTGGTGGGTCTCGCGGCGGGGTCCAGGGCGCGACGCGAGTGGAGAGAGGGTCGACGCCGCAGCGCCGGATCGAGCGGGGACTCCCGTCCCCGCCGTCGCACCGGGTGCGGACTCGACGCGGTCGTCGTCAGCACCCTGTCATCCATCGTGCAAGGGTCCCGGTCGGCTCCCCTTCCTGGGAGTGGGTTGACAGCGCCTCCGCGGGCCTCGGTCAGCGCCGGCCCCGTCAGCGCCCTCGGTCAGCGCCGGCCCCGGTCAGCGCGGGCCCCGCTCAGCGCAGTCCGTCGAGCACCGCCTCCAGCTCGTCGACCGCGAAGTCGATCTCCTCCTCGGTCACCACGAGCGGCGGGGCGAGGCGGATCGTCGATCCGTGCGTGTCCTTGGCCAGCACTCCGCGTTCCATCAGCGCTTCGCAGACCGCCCGTCCGGAGGCGAGGTCGGGGTCGATGTCGATGCCCGCCCAGAGTCCGGCACCGCGCACGGAGACGACGCCGCGGCCGATCAGGGCGGTGAGGCGCGCGTGCAGCTGAGCGCCGCGGGCGACGGCGAGCGCCTGGTACTCGCCCGTGGCGAGCATCTCGACGACCGCGAGGCCCACGGCGGCGGCGAGCGGGTTGCCTCCGAAGGTCGAGCCGTGCTGACCGGGCTGCAGCACCTCGAGCACGTCGGCGTTCGCGACGACCGCCGAGACCGGCACGATGCCGCCGCCGAGCGCCTTGCCCAGCAGGTAGACGTCGGGGACGACTCCCACGAGGTCGCAGGCGAAGGTCGCACCGGTGCGGCCGAGACCCGACTGGATCTCGTCGGCGATGAAGAGCACGTTCCGGCGAGCGGTGATCTCGCGGACCGCGGGCAGGTAGTCGGCCGGCGGCACGACGATGCCGGCCTCTCCCTGGATCGGCTCGATCAGCACGGCGACGGTGTCCTCGTCGATCGCCGCCTCCAGCGCCGCCGCGTCGCCGAACGGCACCGTGCGGAATCCGGGAGTGAACGGAGCGAAGCCGTCGCGCGCCTCCGCGTCGTCGCTGAACGAGACGATCGTGGTCGTGCGCCCGTGGAAGTTGCCGGCGGCGACGATGATGTTCGCGCGTCCCGGCGTCACTCCCTTGACCCGGTAGCCCCAGGCGCGGGCGACCTTGATGCCGGACTCGACCGCCTCCGCCCCGGTGTTCATCGGCAGGACCATGTCCTTGCCGGCGAGCGCCGCGAGCGCGGTGACGAACGGGCCGAGCCGGTCGTTGTGGAACGCGCGGCTGGTGAGCGTGACGCGGTCGAGCTGATCGCGGGCCGCGGCCAGGAGCACCGGGTGCGAGTGGCCGAAGTTGACGGCGGAGTAGGCGGCCAGGCAGTCGAGGTAGCGGCGCCCCTCGACGTCGGTGATCCACGCGCCCCGGCCTGTGGCGGCGACGACGGGCAGCGGGTGGTAGTTGTGCGCGGCGTGCGCCTCCTCCTCGGCGATCAGGGCGGCGGAGGCGGTGGTGGTGGTGTCCAGGATGCTCATCTCGGTCCTCTCGAGGTCGGGGGTCAGCGGCGCAGTTCGAGCGTGCAGCACTTCACGCCGCCGCCGCCGAGCAGCAGCTCGGACAGGTCGACGCCGATGGGCTCGTAGCCGCGCTCGCGGAGCTGGCGCTCGAAGCCGACGGCGCGCGAGGCGATGACGACGTGCAGTCCGTCCGAGAAGGAGTTGAGCCCGAGGACGGAGGCGTCCTCCTCCGACACGAGGATCGCGTCGGGGTAGAGCTCCTGCAGCACGCGGTTGCCCTCGTCGCTGAACGCGCTGGGCAGGTAGGCGATGTTCTGGTCGTCGAGAACGGCGATCGCGGTGTCGAGGTGGTAGAACGACGGATTCACGAGCTCGAGGGTCACGACCTCGCGGCCGAAGACGCGGGCGACCTCGGCGTGCGAGTCGGAGGCGGAGCGGAAGCCGGTGCCGGCGAGGATGCGCTCGCCGACCAGGAGGAAGTCGCCCTCGCCCTCGTTGACCTCCTCGGGGACGCGCACGTCGAAGCCCGCGCCGCGGAACCAGTCCATGTACGCGGGGCCCTCCGGCTGGCGCTCCGGGTAGGTGAAGGAGGCGCCGTAGGCGATGCCGTCGATGACGAAGCCGCCGTTCGCCGCGTAGACCATGTCGGGCAGGCCCGGCTCGGGGTCGATCAGCTGCACGTCGAAGCCGAGGCCGACGTAGGTGTCGTAGAGGGTCTGCCACTGGCGCACGGCCAGCGCGGTGTCGGTCGGGACCTGCGGATCCATCCACGGGTTGATCCGGTACACGACGGTGAAGTGCTCGGGTCGGCACATCAGGATCGTCTTGGCGACGGGGGTGCGGGTCGGGGCGGCGGAAAGCACGGCGGTGTCGGTCATTCGAGTCCTCCTGCGAAAGGCTGCGGATGAGCGGACCGGGTCCAGTGGCGCCGGAGTCCGCGGAGGATCATCACGGGGTGGCGCACGCTCCCGCTCAGTCTTGCACGCGCGGATCCTGCGATTCTCGCCGCTGGGCGCAAGGATCCGCCGAGAACGAGGAGTGTCGCGCTTGTTCCGTGCGCGTTGCCGAGACGGCACAGTCTCGTCCTGCCCTCCTCCGCTGCGTCCGCACCCGCCGTCGTACCCACCGTTCGGGGGAACCGGCGCGACCGCCGCCCCCGTGAGCCCTCCTCCGCCCGCAGCTAGCATGCAGACACCGTGTCCGCCGCGGCCCGCCGCGAATCCTCTCGAAAGATCTGCCGTGCCCACACGCCGCCGTCGCGCGCCGCGCCTCGTCCCCCTCAGCTCCGTCGGTCTCGCTGCCGTGCTGCTCGCCGGTCTCGCCACCGGCCCTGCGGCGAGCGCCGACCCGCTCCCTCCGCTGGGATCGGCGACGTCCTCAGAGAC
>NZ_JAMRYM010000076.1:0-17251 GCF_023743255.1 Rathayibacter rubneri
GGGCACGGAGTGGCCTTTCGGAGGGGGAGGGGTCAGGAGAGTCGCTGCACGCGCTCCTCGAGGAGGGTCGCGGCGCGCGCGAGCACGCGCCGGTCGTCGTCGTCGAGGTCGTCGAACAGGGGTGCCAGGGCGGAGTCGAGGCGGAGGCGGTGCGCGGCGAGAGCGGCGGATCCCGCGTCGGCGGCCTCGATGAGCCAGGCCCGGCCGTCGCTCTCGTCGTGCACTCGGCGGATCCAGCCGGCCTCGTCGAGCCGGGCGATCAGCCCGGTCATCGTGGGCTGGGTCACCCGCACCCGCTCGGCGAGCTCGCCGAGGCGGAGCGGGGAGGAGGTGCGCAGCTCGGCGAGCGTCGACCAGACCGCTCCGGACTGCGCGCCGAGCCCCGTCGCTCCGCTGGAGCGGCCGGCGAACCGCGCGAGCGCGGTGGCGGCGGAGGCGAGGCGCACGGGGGCGGAGGGGACGGGCACGTCAATAAACATAGCACGCCTATGTATTTCTGGGTCGAGCTCTGGCGGGTGGATGGTCTCGATGGGTCCGGGCTTTCGACCAGCAGTGCGGACTGCCGCCGCGTCCGCTCGTGCCGGACTGCTGCCGCGTCGAGCCGTGCACCTGTCCGCAACCGAGGTCGGGACAGCCCGCAGCGTCCGTTCGAGTCGTCCGAGCGGCTCCTGACCTCGGTTGCGAACAGCTCGGCCCGGGGAACGCGGGCTGAGCGCTCCGATCCGCGCGGGTCTCGATACGCCGCTGCGCGGCTACTCGACCAGCAAGGGCTCCCTCGCTGCAATCGAGCACTCCCCTCGCTGATCGAGTAGCCCGCGCAGCGGGCGTATCGAGATCCCCCACCCCACCACCCTTTTCCACCGTCCCTGTGGCAAAATGATCCGCAATCCCTCGCGAATGCCCGGGATCACCGACGGAACGAGTTGTCATGTCCCGAATCGAGCGCGACGTCGTCGTGATCGGAGCAGGCGCCACCGGGCTCACCGCGGCCCTGCGGCTCCACGAGGCCGGGCGCACCGTGGCCGTCCTCGAGGCGCGCGACCGCGTCGGCGGCCGTCTCGAGACCCGCGAGATCGAGGGCCAGATGCTCGAGCTCGGCGGCCAGTGGGTCTCGCCCGATCAGACCGCGCTGCTCGAGACGCTCGACGAGCTGGGCCTGACCACCTACTCCCGCTACCGCGACGGCGAGAGCGTCTACATCGGCTCCGACGGCCGCGCGCGCCGCTTCACGGGCGACATCTTCCCCGGAGGCGCGAGCACCGAGGCCGAGATCGCACGGCTCATCGATGTGCTCGACCGCCTCGTGGCCGAGACCGACCCGGCCGCACCGTGGGCGCATCCGCTGGCCGCCGACTACGACCGGATCAGCTTCAGCGCCTGGCTCGAGCAGCAGACCGACGACGGGGAGGCGCGCGCGAACATCGCGCTCTTCGTCGCCGACGCCATGCTCACGAAGCCCGCGCACTCGTTCTCCCTGCTGCAGGCGCTCCTGATGGCGGCGAGCGCGGGATCGTTCAGCCACCTCGTCGACGCCGATTTCATCCTCGACAAGCGCGTGCTCGGGGGTCTCCAGCGGGTTCCGGAGCTGCTCGCCGAGCGGCTGGGCGCCGAGCGCGTCCTGCTCGAGCAGGCCGTGCGCTCCGTGCACTGGAGCGAGGACGGGGTCGAGGTCCGCACCGACGACGCCGTCGTCGTCGCCCGGCACGCGATCGTCGCCGTCCCGCCGAACCTCGTCGGCAGGATCCGCTTCGATCCGCCCCTCCCGCGACTGCGCCAGCAGGCTCTGCAGCACCAGTCGCTCGGCCTCGTCATCAAGGTGCACGCCACCTACGAGGCCCCGTTCTGGCGCGCGGACGGCCTCTCGGGCACCGCGTTCAGCCCGCACGCGCTCGTGCACGAGGCGTACGACAACTCCAACGCGGGGGAGGAGCGCGGCACGCTCGTCGGCTTCGTCTCGGACGAGAAGGCCGACCGGCTGCTGGCGCTCCCCGAGGCCGAGCGCAAGGCCGCGATCCTCGACTCCCTCGCCGCCTACTACGGACCCGCCGCGCTGGCTCCGGTCGTCTACTACGAGAGCGACTGGGCGGCCGAGGAGTGGACGCAGGGCGCCTACGCCGCGAGCTTCGACCTGGGCGGACTGACCCGCTACGGAGCGCTCCAGCTCGAGCCGGTCGGGCCGCTCCGCTTCGGATCCAGCGACCTGGCCGCCGAGGGCTACCAGCACGTCGACGGCGCGATCCGCGTCGGACGGCGCCTGGCGCAGGAGATCCTGGACGAGCACGCCGCCGCCCCCCCACCGCGAAGGAGCACTTCCCGCATGAGCACCCACTACGCCGTCATCGACCCGGCCTCCGGGACGACCCTGAGCGAGTACCCGTCGATCACCGACCTTGAGCTGACCGAGGCGATCGGAGCCGCGCACGACGCGTACTCCACGTGGTCGCGCACCGTGCCCGTCGCGACCCGCGCCGCCCTGATCGCCCGAGTGGCCGATCTGCACGTCGAGCGCGCCGACGCCCTGGCCGAGATCATCGTGCGCGAGATGGGCAAGCCGCTCGACCAGGCGCAGGGCGAGGTCGGCTTCGCGGCCGACATCTACCGCTACTACGCCGACAACGGCGAGGCGTTCCTCGCGGACGAGCCCATCGAGCTCTCCGACGGCACCGGCTCGGCCTTCGTGCGCCGCGCGGGCCTGGGCGTGCTGCTGGGCATCATGCCGTGGAACTTCCCCTACTACCAGGTCGCCCGCTTCGCCGGCCCGAACATCGTCGCGGGCAACACGATCCTGCTCAAGCACGCGCCGCAGTGCCCCGAGTCGGCCGCCGCCATCGCGGACATCTTCGCGACCGCCGCAGGCGAGCTCGGAGCACCCGCCGGCGTCTACGTGAACCTGTACGCGAGCAACGACCAGGCCGCCGACGTCATCGCCGACCCGCGGGTGCAGGGCGTGTCGGTCACGGGCTCCGAACGCGCGGGAGCCGCCGTCGCCGAGATCGCGGGCCGCAACCTCAAGAAGGTCGTGCTGGAGCTCGGCGGCTCCGACCCGTTCGTGCTGCTGTCGACCGACGACCTCGACAAGGCCGTCGAGGACGCGGTCGCCGCCCGCCTGGACAACAACGGCCAGTCCTGCAACGCCGCCAAGCGCTTCATCGTCATCGACGACCTCTACGAGGAGTTCGCCTCGAAGTTCCCCGCGGCGTTCACGAAGGCGCAGCCCGCCGATCCGTTCGCCGAGGGGACCCTGCTCGGCCCGCTCTCCTCCTCCGCCGCGACGGAGCGCCTCGAGCAGCAGCTCGCGACGGCCCGCGAGCAGGGGGCGACCGTGCGCGCGAGCGGCGAGGTGACCGGCAACTTCTTCCCGCCCGCGGTGCTCGAGGACGTCACCCCCGACATGAACGCCTACCGCGAGGAGTTCTTCGGTCCCGTCGCCGCGCTCTACCGCGTCCACGACGAGGACGAGGCGATCGCGCTGGCGAATGACACGCCCTACGGCCTCGGCTCCTACCTCTACACGACCGACCAGGAGCAGGCCCTGCGTCTCGCCGACCGGATCGACGCCGGCATGGTGTGGATCAACCTGGTCCTCGGCGATGCGGCCGAGCTGCCCTTCGGCGGGGTGAAGCGCTCGGGCACCGGCCGCGAGATGGGCCGCAGCGCCCTCGAGGAGTTCGTCAACAAGAAGCTCATCCGCATCGCGTAGCGGCGGGTCTCGCGACGCCCCTGCGGGGCTGCTCGACCAGCAGGCCTGCGGGAGCGGCGGGTCTCGAGACGCCCCTGCGGGGCTGCTCGGCCGGCGTGCTCCTCCGCTGATCGAGCAGCGCGCGCAGCGGGCGTATCGAGATCCACCGCCCTCGGCCCTCAGGCAACCCCGAGCGGGCGCTCGGCGCGCTCACTAGGGTCGAGGGGTGGCGTCCGCCGCCGCCCACCCGGAAGGTCCCTCAGTCATGCGCGTGTTCGGCTGCCCCCACTGCGAGGCCCGCGTCGAGTTCGAGGACGCCGAGTGCCTGCGCTGCGGCACCGCGCTCGCCTACGCGCTCGAGACCGACGAGCTCGTCGAGGCCGCGGGCCGCCCGCTCTGCCGCTACCGCGGCACCATCGGCTGCACCTGGCTCCAGGAGGAGCGGACGGGCGGCGCCTGCGCCTCCTGCGCCCTGACCGGCGAGCGCCCGGTCGTCTACGACGCCGCCGTGCTGAGCCAGCTGACGGTCGCCGAGTTCGCGAAGCGGCGCCTGGTCCGCCAGCTGCGCCACCTCGACCTGCCCGTGCGCCGCCGCGAGAACGGCTCGGGGCTCTCGTTCTGGCTGCTGTCGTCGGCGCAGCTCGGCTCCGTCACGACCGGGCACGCCGACGGAGTCGTCACCGTCGACCTGTCCGAGGGGAACGACGCGCACCGCGAGGCACTCAAGGCCCGTCTGGGCGAGCCGTACCGGACGGTCCTCGGCCACTTCCGCCACGAGATCGGGCACTACTACTGGCAGGAGCTCGTCGAGGGCACCGACCTGCTCCCGGCCTTCCGTGCGCTGTTCGGCGACGAGCGCACCGATTACGGCGCGGCCCTGGACGCGCACTACGGCGGGGCGACCGGAGCGGACTGGGCCCGCGACCACATCTCGCAGTACGCGACCACGCACCCGTGGGAGGACTTCGCCGAGACCTTCGCCCACTACCTGCACATCGCCGACGCCCTCGAGACCACCGCGGCGGTCGGCCTGACCGTCGACGGACCGCGCGGCCGCGTGCCGGAATCGCTCGCGGGGGGTGTGAGCGCGTCCGGGGCCGAGCGGATCGCCGGTCTCGAGATGCCCGAGATCCTGCGCCGCTGGCACGGACTCTCCCTCGCCCTCAACAGCGTGAACCGCTCGATGGGCAAGGACGACCTGTACCCGTTCGTCATCACTCCGGTGATCGCCGAGAAGCTCGCGTGGGTGCACGAGGTCGTCCGCCGGGGCGGCTGACCCCCTGACGGGAGGGGAGTGACGGGCCCCGAGTCCGGCAAGCGCTCTCACGGCCCGGATTAGCGTGGAACGGTGCCCCGCCTCCGTCTGCTCGCCGCCGCCGCCGCGGTCGCCCTCCTGGCCGGCTGCTCCAGTGCCTCCGAGGCGGCGGCCGCCTGCGTCGTCCGGCCGGCCTCGTCGATCGTGCCCGGGCAGGGCGCCCTCCTCGGCGTGAATCTCGACTGGGACGCCCGCACCCTGAGCGACTACAGCACGGCGCTCGGCCGTCCGCCCGCGGTCGCGGTCGCCTTCGCCGACGTGCCCTTCGCCGGCGACGACCGCGCCGAGGTGCGCGAGGCGGCCGAGCAGCTGCGCGCCCTCGGCGGCACGCTGCTGCTCACCCTCGAGCCGGCGGAGGGACTCGATGCGGTCACCGAGGAGGTCGCCGACGAGGTCGCCGCGCTCCTCGCGGATCTCAACGACGCGGGCGTGCCCGTCGTGCTCCGCTTCGCGCACGAGATGAACGGCTCCTGGTACGCGTGGGGACAGCAGCCCGCGAAGTACGTCGAGACGTTCCGGAGGGTGGCAGCCGCGGTCCACGCCGAGGCGCCCGGCTCCTCCCTGATGTGGGCGCCCAACAGCGCCGAGGGCTACCCGTTCGAGGGCGGGGCGTCGGCCGCGCAGCCGGGGACGAGCGGCTTCGCGCTGCTCGACACGACGCCCGACGGAGTCCTGACTCCCGAGGACGACCCCTACGCGCCGTACTACCCGGGCGACGACGCGGTGGACTGGGTCGGCATGTCGCTCTACCACTGGGGCTCGGCGTATCCGTGGGGCGAGAACGAGCTGCCGGAGGAGGGCAAGTTCGCCGCCCAGCTCACCGGCACCTACGACGGAGCCGCCGGCGACGAGACCGCGGCGCCCGACTTCTACACGACCTACGGGGTCGAGCACGGCAAGCCCGTGGCGATCCCCGAGACGGCCGCGCTCGTCGTCCCGCGCGGCGACGCCGCCGGAGAGCTCGCGATCAAGCAGGCGTGGTGGCGCCAGGTGCTCTCGGCCGAGACGGCCGAGCGGTTCCCGCAGCTCAAGATGATCAACTGGTTCGAGTGGGACAAGTTCGAGCCCGAGGTGCAGGACACCGTCGACTGGACCGCCGTCAACGACCCGGCCACGCGGGAGGCGTTCCGCGCCGACCTGCCCGAGTGGCTCGTCGCGGCCGACCTCGACGACCGGTGCACGGCGCGCACGGTGACGGGCTGAGGCGCCGGCCCGTCACTTCTTCGTCAGCGACGACTCCTTGTGCGCGGCCTTCGCGTCGGTCTTGTCGCTCTGCACGATCCAGTAGGGCTCGTCGTCCGAGGCGTTGAACTTCTGGCCCTCGAAGTGGAACTCCTTCGTCTTCTTCTCCACCAGCTCGCCGTGGGTCTCGCCCTGCGAGGTGTTCCAGCTGATCTTGTCGCCCTTCTTCATGAGGCACGTCCTTCTCGGTCGTCGCGCGCGAGCGCGGATGAGCCACCGCGCGGCAGCGCGATGGTGGTGGTGACGTCGACGATCGCCGGAGCGGCGGGCGCCGACGAGAAGCCGAAGCGGACGGGCGGCGAGAGCGGCCGCAGGCCCCCCAGGTCCACTCCGTCCAGCGAAGCGGTGACCCCGAGCACGCTCCGGATCGTGCGGACGCCGTAGTACTCCCGCCGCCCGCCGCCCGCGCTGCCGGCGGTGCTGACGCCGCGCACGAGCAGGGAGGCGACGGGGGAGATCGCGGTCAGCCACGCGGGGCTCTCGGCGATCGGCCGCGGCACGATCCGCAGCAGGCGGCCCAGCGGAGTGACTCCGCCCAGTCGCAGCACCGCATCGAGGCCGCCGGCGGTCACCCGCAGGCCGCCCGGGATCCGGCGCGTCGCGACCGGCGCCACGACGACCTCGTCGAACTCGTACGTCGAGGCGATGAAGTCCGCGACCTCGCGGGTCGGAGCGATCAGCATCCGGTGCCCGTCGGCCCGCTCGATCATCGCGTCCGAGAACGCGCCGAACGGCGTCCGCTCCCAGAGACCCAGCACGAGCCGGGTGCCCGAGGCCGTGCCGAGCCCCGCGATGCGCCCGCCGAAGCGGAGGCGTCGCGAGGCCCGGCCGGCGCTGCTCATCAGGCCGAGCGCAGCAGGGTGAACGAGGCGTCGCGGACGATCAGCGTCGTGACCTCTCCGGACACGACCTGGTCGGGGTCGCTCGAGCAGGCGAGCTCCCACTCGGCTCCCGGTGCCGTCGGCACCGTGAACTCCACGCCGTTCTCGGCCGCGTTCAGCAGCAGGGCGAACGACGCGCTGCCCTCGTGCTCGAACACGAACGTGATCGAGCGGGCGTCCGGGTTGTCCCAGTCCTCGTCGGCGAATCCCTGCGCGTCCGAGCGGAGGATGTCGACGGTGTCCGTTCCGCCGTCACCGGGAGCGCGGCGGAACCACTTGGGCTTGAGCGCCGGCTCGGCCGCGCGCAGGGCGATCAGCTCGCGGGTGAAGGCCAGCAGCTCGCGGTCGGCGCCCTCCCAGTCGAACCACGAGATCTCGTCGTCCTGGCAGTACGCGTTGTTGTTGCCGCCCTGCGTGCGGGCGATCTCGTCGCCGCCCAGGATCATCGGCACGCCGGCCGAGAGCAGCAGGGTCGCCAGGAAGTTGCGGCGCATGCGGTCGCGGCGCTCGTTGACCGCCTCGTTCTCGGTCGGGCCCTCCGCGCCGTTGTTGGAGGAGCGGTTGTCGCTCTCGCCGTCGTTGTTGTCCTCGCCGTTGGCCGCGTTGTGCTTGCGCGAGTAGGCGGTGAGGTCGGCGAGGGTGAAGCCGTCGTGGGCGGTGACGAAGTTGACGCTCGAGAGGGGCGAGCGCTTGTCCGCCTCGTACACGTCCGGCGAGCCGAGGATGCGCTGCGCGGTCGTGCCGAGCACCGAGTCGGCGCCGTGCCAGAAGTCGCGCACGTCGTCGCGGAACTTCCCGTTCCACTCGGACCAGTCGGCGGGGAAGCCGCCGACCTGGTAGCCCGCGGTGTCCCAGGGCTCGGCGATCATCTTGACGGGGGCGAGCACCGGGTCCTGCGCGATGAGGTCGAGGAACGCGCTGTGCACCTCGGCCTCGCCCGTCTGACGGGTCAGCGTGGTCGCGAGGTCGAACCGGAACCCGTCGATGTGCATCTCGGTCACCCAGTAGCGCAGCGAGTCCATGATGAGCCCGAGCGCGGCGGGGTGGCTGACGTTGAGGCTGTTGCCGGTGCCCGTGGTGTCGAAGTAGTTGGCGCGGTCCTCCTCCACCAGCCGGTAGTAGGAGCCGTTGTCGATGCCCTTGAACGACAGGGTGGGGCCCTTGTCGTTGCCCTCGGCGGTGTGGTTGTAGACCACGTCGAGGATCACCTCGAGGCCGGCCTCGTGGAACGCCTTGACCATGGCCTTGAACTCGTCGACCTGCGCGCCGTCGTCGCCCGCGTGCGAGTACTCGTTGTGCGGGGCGAAGAAGCCGAGGGAGTTGTAGCCCCAGTAGTTGCGCAGGCCCTTCTCCTCGAGGTGCGAGTCCTGCACGAACTGGTGCACGGGCAGCAGCTCGACCGAGGTGACGCCGAGATCGGTGAAGTGCTTGATCGACGCCGGGTGCGCGAGGCCGCGGTAGGTGCCGCGGATGTCCTCCGGCACGTCCGGGTGCAGCTTGGTGAAGCCCTTCACGTGGACCTCGTACACGACGGTGTCCTCGAGCGGGATGCGCGGGGCCTCGTCGGTGCCCCAGTCGAAGGAGGCCGGGTCGGTGACGACGCAGCGCGGCACGGAGGGGGCGGAGTCGGAGTCGTTGCGGCGCTCGGCGTCCTCGTAGTACTGGCCGAAGACGTCCTCGCTCCAGCGGTAGGAGCCCTCGATGGCGGTGGCGTGCGGGTCCAGGAGGAGCTTGTTCACGTTGTGGCGCAGGCCGTTCGCGGGGTCCCAGGGGCCGTCGACGCGGAAGCCGTAGCGCGTTCCGACGCCCATGCCCGGGACGACGCCGTGGAAGACGTGGCCGGTGCGGTCGGTCAGGGTGACACGGGTCTCGGTGCCGGTCTCGTCGAACAGGCAGACCTCGACGCTGTCCGCGGTCTCGGAGTAGAGGGCGACGTTCGCGCCGTCGTCGCCGCGGAGGGAGACGCCGAGCGGATACGGGAAGGAACGGGAGGATGCGGGCATGCGACCATCCTGACGGGGCCCGCCCGCGAGCTCGGGGTGCTTGTCGGACGGCCCGAGTCCCGGTATCGTTCCGGGCTCGTTCCGCACCCCGGCGTGCAGGAGCCGGTCAGTCCAGCGGAGCCGCGCCGCCGGCGGTGAAGACGATCTTGCCGATCGTGCGGTCGGTGCCGGCCGACCGCCCGGACAGCACGTCGATGATCTCCTCGAGCGGATGCACGGCGCCGGGGTCGGCGTCGAGGTCGCCGGAGGCGGCGAGCGCGATCGCGCGCCCGATCCGCTCGGCCGTGGCCACCACGATCAGGTTCCGCACCGGCGGACGGTCGCGCCGCAGCACGCCGACCGCCTGGGCGCCGAGGGCCGGGCCGCTGGGCACGAGGGTGACGAAGCGCCCGTTCTGCGCCAGCAGGATCGCGGCGTCGGCGGCCCTCAGGTGCCCGGAGACGTCGAGCACCGCGTCGAAGCGGCCCGCGAGCACGCCCAGATCGAGCGCGCGGTAGTCGTGCGGCTCGGCGCCCAGGCTCCGCAGCACCCCGGCCGCGGCGGCGGACCCGGTCGCGCCGACCTCGCAGCCCGCACGGACCAGGAGCTGCACGGTCAGCTGGCCGATGGCACCGGAGCCGCCGCCGACGAGCACCCTCTCGCCCGCGCGCACGCGCAGGGCGTCGACGACGCCCACGGCCGTCCCTCCGGACATCGCGAGGGTGACGCCCTGCACGAAGTCGAGGGAGTCGGGCAGAGTGACGAGGGAGCGGCTGCGCACCAGGCACGCGTCGGCGAACGCGTCGCCGTCGCGGGTCATGCCGACCACGCGGTCGCCGACCGCGACGGTCCGCACGCCCGGTCCGACGGCCTCGACGGTGCCGGCGACGTCGAGTCCGAAGCCGAGCGGCCTGGATCGCCCGACGGCCATGACGCGGGCCGCACCCGACAGGATCTTCTCGTCGGTGGCGTTGATGCTCGCCGCACGGGTGCGCACGAGCACCTCGCCCCGCGCCGGCATCGGCACGGGGGCGTCCCGCCACGAGAGCACGTCCGGTCCGCCGAACCGTTCGTATCCCAGTCGTCGCATCGTGCTCCCGTCGTCCGCGGCCCGCGCCGCACGGGGACGAGCCTAGGCGCTGATCGCACGGTCGATCCGTCGCCAGGGGAGGGCTCGGACGCCCCGCGGCCCCGGTGCTACCGTGGCGCGCATGAGCGCAGACACGAGCCCCGAGTTCTCCGGCTGGACCGGCGAGGGTCAGAGCGGTGCCGACCCGTCGGGTCCGGTCACCGACGCCGATCGCCCCGACGACGTCCGGCCCGCCGACGCCGAGGTCGAGGAGAGCACGACCCCCGACGAGAGCCGCGATCCTGACCACCCCTACGACTCGATGAGCGAGAGCGGCACCGAGAACTCCCCCGAGGACGAGGTGTCCGACTCCGAGGACGAGGAGGGCCTGCTGCCCCCCGGCAGCACCGCCGAGGGGAGCGGCACGTCGCTGGGCGCCGTCCCGGCCGAGGCCTCCCGCGAGGCCGAGCCGCTCGGCACCCACGAGGGCGAGGGGACGCCGGGCCAGCTGGCGGACGAGCGCTGGCGCACGAACGGCGTGAATCCGCTCGGCTGACCCCGGCGGAGGTCGCAGCGGGGCCCGCAGGAGGGTTGACCTCTCACCCTCGAGCACCTCCACGTCCAGGTTCTCCCCCGGTGGCTCGGAGGTGACCCCCCGGCTGGCGCCGTAGCGTGCCGGAAGCGCGGGGACCTCCCGCGCGGACGGGGAGTCCCATGTCGTTGTTCCTGAACCGCACCCGCGAGATCCGGTGGACCCCGGACGAGCGGCGGGCGCTCGCGGAGGCGGTCGCCGAGGACCGCGCCGACGTCTGGCGCAGCATCGGCGAGCTCGACCGCACGGTCGTCGTCTCGACGGAGGATGCCGGCACGGGCGGCGGAGCCCGCTGGCCGACCGACCACCGCGCCTTCCTGCGCGTCGAGCGCAACGACTCGATCGTGCTGGCCACCGACGGGCTGAGCGACCCCTTCGACCGCCTCAGCCGACCCGGCACGGGTCTGGGCCTCGAGCTGTGCCTCGAGAGCTCCGCCCTGCTCGGCGTCCCGGCCGCGGAGCTCTGGAACCACTGGCAGTTCCGCCTGCTCTACGAGGCCGCCCGCCGCGCGGCCCTGCAGGGAGTGTGCTGCCGCACAGGCGTCGACGTCGCGCGCCTGGCCAACGCCTCGGCCCCGCCGGCCTGGGTCGGCGAGGACGGCTCGGTCGGCGTGCTGCTCGGGCTCCGGAGCCCCCGGCTCCCCGAGCGCATGGAGCTCGCAACGGGGGACGTGGAGCTCGTCACCCTCACGCCGCTGTGGCCGGAGGAGTACGAGTCGGCCGCCGTCGACGACGCCGCGTGCGCCGAGGTCGCGGCGCGGCTGGTCGGCCTGCCCCACGACGAACTGGTGCACACCGCTCGACCGCGCGTGGTCTGAAGCGATCCGGGCGGCGGGGCGACCCGGGCGACGGGTCAGCCGTCCTGCGGCTCCGGCACCACGAGCATCTCGCCGGTGTTGTTCGCGCTCGAGACGAACTGCTCGATCCACGCGCGGTTCAGCGCGGGCCGCTTGCTGCCGAAGAAGCGGAAGTGCAGCGCCGTGGTGGGGTGGATCCAGATCGAGCTGCGGCCGTAGCCGCTGGACTCGGGCTCGGCCCAGGACAGGCTGAACGACTCGTTGCGGCGCATCTTGGTGAACATCGCCACCTTGAGGTGCGCCAGCATGCGGTCCTCGAAGTCGATCTCGAGCGATTGCGGTCCGTAGATCAGTCGTCCCATGGTCTCCACCCTGTGTCGTGCCGGCGCCCGGAGGATGCACGGGGCCGTGGACTCCGACGAGCACGGGGAGCCTCTCCCTCGAGCCTACCCAGGGCGCGAGGGGCCGCAGGACAGGCTCGTGTCCCTCGATCGAGGGGGCCGGCGGGGGGATCGCAGGCCGGGGGACGACGAACGCCCCGCCGACCGGATCCGAGGATCACGGCCGACGGGGCGCTGCGAGTTCGTGACGAACCCGAGGAGTCGGGAATTACTCGCCGACGCCGCGGATGTTCGCGGCCTGCGGGCCCTTGCGGCCCTGCTCGACGTCGTACTCGACGTGCTGGTTCTCGACGAGCTCGCGGTAGCCCTGCTTCGCGATGGCGGAGAAGTGCGCGAACACGTCGGCGCCTCCGTCGTCGGGAGCGATGAAGCCGAAGCCCTTTTCGGAGTTGAACCACTTAACGGTGCCAGTAGGCATTTCTTTTCCTTATGTGTTAATGACGCCTGCCGGAGCGGACGTCGTCAGATCCCGCACGAGTGTGCGGTACCCGCTCGACTCCTCCTCCGCGCGGATGAAACACGCGTCGGCCGGGAGTCGCTCGGGTCGTCTTGGGGGCGGAGGGGACCTCCGCGGGGGAGAACGTCCCGCGTTCCGACGGAGTCGGGGGTGCGGGGGTCGAACGAGGAACGGCGCGGCTTCCGCGGCGTCCTGTGAAGGGCGGTACCCGCCGGCGAGGCGGGCGTTCGAACCGCTGGGTCGAGGTCGATGCCGTCGACCCGTGCTGCCGGTGAGAGCAGGGCGGTCTCTATCAGGGGCTGAGTCTCTTCGTCGTCTCCAGCGAGTGCGTGCTGGTGGTGGCGACTTCTCAGCCGTGGAATTCGGGCGATCGCCCAGGAGATGTCTCCAGCCTACGGGATCGGACGCCCCGAGCGCGACCGCGGGGCGGGAAAGGCTGCGCGATCCGTCGCCCGGCGGCCGAGCGGACGTCGGGGCCGACCCTCCGTGTGGCACCATTCAGGTCATCGGCGCCGCCCCTCGGCGCCGCGCCCCATCCGCCCCTCCCGATCTCGCGCCCCTCGAGGCCGGGGGCCCGCCCACGCGAGGCCCGACCGCGATGCTCCCCTCGACGACCCCCGGCTCCTCCGCCGCCGCTGCGGAGCGCACCGAGCTGCGCCGCGAGCAGGACGAGATCGGCCGTCGCTGCGCCCGGCGCGGCTCCGCGCTCTTCACCGGGGCCTCGGCCCTGCACCTCGTCGCTCTCGCTCCGGCCGACCTCGTCCGCACCCTGCCGATCCTGGCGCTGCTCGTGGCGGCGACCGTCGTCGTGCTCGTGCCGCGGCGACCCCGGTCGGCGACGAGCGCCGCACCGATCGTCGCCGCGGCGGTCCTCGGCCTGACCGCTCTCGCGCTCTTCGCCGTGTCGGACGTCGACGCTCGGCTGTCCGCGGTGCTCGGCTCCCTCACGATGCTGGCGTCGATGGCGCTGGCGACCCCGCTGCTGGCGATCGGCGCCTCCCGCCGACTGCCCCTGATCGCCGTGGCCGCGCTCGCTCCGGTGCTCGTGCTCAGCGCGGTCGCCGCCCTGTCGTCGGGGCGGGCGTTCTTCGTGGGCCTCGCGGTCGTCATCGGGTGGGCCGGGGCCTTCGGCATCGCGCGCTGGGTCGCCGCGAGCGTCGCGCGCGCCGACGAGGGCACCCGGCGGCTCCTCACGGCGCACGCCACGGAGCGGCGCTCGAGCGAGGACGAGGCGCGCCGCCGCCAGGACGCGCGCCTCCTGCACGACACGATCCTGGCGACCCTGACCCTCGTCGCGCACCGGGGCGAGGGCGTGCCCGCCGACACGCTGCGCGAGCGCGCCGAGGCCGATCTCGAGCTGCTGCGGGCGCTCGACGGTCCGCTCCCGCCGAGTGCTCCCGGCTCCGGCGCCCGGCTCCCCGACGAGTTCGCCGCCGTCGAGCGCCGCTTCCGCGCCCTGGGCCTTGAGATCTCGTGGCACCTCGGCGAGGGCGACGTCGCTGCGGGCGCGCTCGCGGCGCTGGTCGGCGCGACCGGCGAGTGCCTCGAGAACGTGCGGAGGCACTCCGGAGTGCTCGCGGTCGACGTCACCGTCGAGCACGGCGCGGGCGGCGTCCGGGTCGCCGTCTCGGACGCCGGAGCGGGCTTCGACCCCGCCGCCGTCCCCGCCGACCGTCTCGGGCTCGCGGAGTCGGTCCACGGCCGCCTCGAGTCGGTCGGCGGAGCCGCGAGGGTCTTCTCGGCGCCGGGTGCCGGCACGACCGTCCTGCTGAGCGTGCCGCGATGAGCGCGCCCGAGCCCCGGGACGCGACGTCCGGCACGCTGCTCGCCCTCGTCGGCGCGGCCGAGACCGGGCCCCGCTCCCTGCAGTCCGTGCGCTTCCGGATCCGCCGCACGCATCAGCTGACCGCGAGCTACCTCGGCCTCGGCTTCCTCACCGTCGCGGTGCTCGTGATGGTCCGCGGAGTGTTCTCCTACGCCTGGGCCCTCGACGCCGGCTCCTCCGGCTGGCTGACGGGCGCCGCCTGGGCAGTGGTGGTGCTCGCCTTCGCCGCCGGGGCGATGACCGCGCTCGTGCGGCGCGGGGAGCTCCCGCCGCCAATCCTCGTCCTCGTCCTCGTGATCGACGCGGCGGCGCTGGCGCTCGAGATCATCGACTCCGCTCTCCCCGCCTCCGGGGGCGTCTACTACCCGACCGTCTGCGTGGGCGTCGGCGCGACCCTGCTGGGGCTCATGCCCTTCCACCCGCTCCGGCGCACCTGCACGGCGCTCGGCCTGCTCGCGGCGGTGAGCGCGGCGACGCTCCTGGCCCAGAGCGGCGGCGTCCCGGGCGGACTCGGGATCGGCACGACGATCCTCCTGCTGGCGCTCGTGCCGACGGCGTTCTGCGCGGTCATCCTCGCCACGGTCGACGAGCACGTGCACCGCCGGCTCGACCGCACGATCTCGGACAGCACGATCGACGGGCCGGGCACGGGTCCGGGCAGCCTCGCGGCGTCCGAGCTCTCGCGGATCGACGCCCGGATCGAGGAGTTCCTCGAGCGGATCGCGCAGAGCGCCGCCGCTCCACTGGACGCGGAGACGGGGGAGCGGGGCCGGACGCTCGGAGACGAGCTGCGGAGCACGCTCGCCCGCAGCCACGACCGCACCTGGCTCCGCATCGCCGTCGACGAGTCGGCCCACCTGTCGGGAGCGGTGGTCCTGAGCGACCCCGACGGGCTCGCCGCGCACCTGCTCCCGCCCGACCGCGCGCGGCTGCTCTCGGTGCTGTGGCTGCTCGCCGCACCCGGCTCCGCCGCCCGACCGGGCGTCGACGCGGTCCTTGGAGCGCTCGGCGCCGATCCGGCGGGCCGGGGATCGATCGCGATCTCACTCGAGGTCGCGGGCAGGCGCTCCCGCGACCTCGATCCGGCCGTCTGGGGCATCCTCGACGAGCTGGGGGCGCCTCGCGTGCAGAGCAGCGGAGCGGGCACCCGCGTGCTGATCGAGCATGTTCCCGAGAGCGCGACCGGATCGACGAGGACCCCGTGAGCACTCCGAGCGGCGGACCGACGGCGACCGAGGGGCGGACGATCTCGCTCGCCATCCTCGACGACCACCCGATCCTCCTCCGCGCCCTCGCGGAGTGGATCGGCCGCTCGGGAGCGCCGATCCGCGTGGTCGCGACGGCGTCGAGCTGGGTCGGCCTGCTGGCGGACCCCGCGTTCCCGAGCGACGTCGTGCTCCTGGACATCGACCTCGGCGACGACCTCGATCTCGCGATGAAGATCCGGACGCTCACCGCCGCGGGCTCGGCCGTGGTCATCATCAGCACTCACGCCCAGGCGGCGACGATCCAGCGGGCGCTCGAGGCCGGAGCGCGGGGCTACGTCGTCAAGAGCGAGCCGACCGCGGTCATCATCGAGGCGATCCGCACCGTCGCGAGCGGCGCCGTGTTCCTCACCGGCCCCACCCGCGGCCTCCTCGGCGGATCGCCCGGCGACACGCTGACGGCCCGGGAGCGCCTCGTCGTCGGGCTCTTCGCCGAGGGCCTGCCGCTGAAGCAGCTGGCGGCGGAGCTGCGCATCACGCAGGACGCCGCGCGCAGCTGCCTGCGCAGCGCCCGCGCCAAGTACCGCGAGGCGGGGGTGGAGGTGGGCGGCCGCATCGCCCTGCGGCGCCAGGCGCTGCGCGACGGCATCATCGTCCGCCGCTGAGGGCGAGGGCTCCGGGAGCCCCCTCGCTCAGACCCTCTCGGGCCGCTTCTGCCGCGCGGGCTCGGCGGGACGGTCCGGACCGTTCCACACCGTGATCACTCCCCAGACCACCGCGGCGATCGGCACGGCCAGCACGGCGCCGACGATGCCCGCGAGGACGGTGCCGACGGTCAGGGCGACGAGCACGATCAGGGGGTGCAGCTTCAGCGAGCGGGCCATCAGCACCGGCTGGAGGAAGTTGCCCTCGAGCTGGTTGACGGCGATGACGACCAGGATCACGATCAGCGCGGGGACCGGCCCGTTGGCCACGAGGGCGACGAGAGCCGCGAGGATGCCGGCGGCGGTCGCTCCCACGATCGGGATGAAGGCGGTGAGGAACACGATCACCGCGAGCGGGATCGCCAGCGGGACCCCGATGATCGCGAGGGCGACGCCGATGCCGATCGCGTCGACGGCCGCGACGGTCGCGGTGCCGCGCACGTAGTCGCCGAGCACGTCGACGGCCTTGGTGCCGACGCGCTTGGCGCGGTCGTAGCTCTCGCCGACGAAGGGGCGCAGGAGGAACTCCCAGATCTTCGGGCCGTCCTTCATGAAGAAGAAGAGCACGACGATCATCAGCACGAGGCCGGTGACGAAGTTGGCGGCGGCCGCGGCCCCCGCGAGCGCGCCGGAGCCGAAGCTGCTCGAGGTGAGGAAGTCGACCACCGTCGCCCGGGCGTCCTCGATCTGCTGCTCGTCGATCTGGAACGGCAGGTGCTGCACGTAGTCCTGCAGCGAGGAGATGCCCTCGGACGCACTGCTCACCAGCTCGTCCCACTGGTTGCGGACAGCGACGGTGATGAGCCAGCCCACGGCGCCCAGGACCGCCAGCAGGCCCAGCAGGGACAGCCACGTCGCGAGGATCGAGGGCACGCCCTTCTTCCGCAGCCACGACAGCAGCGGGTGGATCGCCGAGGCCAGGATGATCGCGATCATCACCGGGATCAGCACGAGGGTGAGCTGCGTCATGGCGAAGACGAGGACCGACGCGAGAGCGAGGATCACGATCACCTGGAGGCAGCGCAGCGCGAAGCGGCCGAGGCCGTCGCTCCACACCGTGCGCCGCGGCTCGGGGCGGGGCGCGGCGCACGGTGTGGAGCGA
>NZ_JAMRYM010000077.1:0-17100 GCF_023743255.1 Rathayibacter rubneri
GCCCAGCAGGGCGGAGGCACGGCCCCCGTTCCGGTCGTCCCGGTCCCGGCCCCCGCCCCCGTGGACGGCGACGACGGCGACGACGAGGACACCGACGACCCGGACGACGACGTCGACGACGACACGGACGACTGACCGGGAGGGCGTCAGCCCACCATCCGGTACCCCATGCCGCGCACCGTCTCGATCCGGTCGGCGCCGATCTTGCCCCGCAGGTAGCGCACGTAGACGTCGACCACGTTCGAGCCCGGGTCGAAGTCGTAGCCCCACACGCGGCTCAGCAGCTGCTCGCGGCTGAGCACCTGCTCGGGGTGGCGGAGGAACTCCTCGGCCAGGGCGAACTCGCGGGCGGACAGGTCGACCGTCCCGCCCTCCACCGTCGCCCGGCGCGACCGCAGATCCAGCGTCACCCCGCCGTGCACGAGCGTCCCGTCGTCCCCGCCCGCACCGGTCGCGGCGGCCTCGCGCAGCCGCAGCCGGATCCGCGCGAGCAGCTCGTCGAAGCGGAACGGCTTCGCGAGGTAGTCGTTCGCTCCGAGATCGAGCCCCTCGACGGTGTCGGTGACCGAGCTGCGGGCCGTCAGCATGATCACGGGGAGCGTCGGCCCCTCCGCCCGCAGCGCCCGCAGGACCGCGAACCCGTCCAGGCCGGGCAGGCCGACGTCCAGCAGCACCAGGTCGAACGGGGTGCCGCGCAGGTACGACAGCGCGTCGTCCCCGCGTGCGGCGCGCGTCGTGGTGTACCCCGCCGCCCGCAGGCCCTTCTCGACGAAGGCGGCGATCCGCTCCTCGTCCTCGGCGATGAGGATCGTGCTCACTCGGTGCTCCCTGTCCTGTCGGCGGTGTCGTCGTGCGGGTGCCGCTCGAGCGGCAGCGAGAGGGCGAAGCGGGTGCCGCGGCCGGGCACCGAGTCGAGCACGACCCGGCCGCCGTGCGCGCGGGCGATGGCCGACACGATCGCGAGGCCGAGACCGGAGCCGCGGATCCCGCGCCCGTCGTCGACCCGGCCGAAGCGCTCGAAGATGCGGTCGCGCGCGGCCGGCGGGATGCCGGGGCCCTCGTCGGTCACGAACAGCTCGACCCGGTCTCCGCGCCGCTCGCTGCCGAGGACGATCGTCGACCCCTCCGGGCTGTACTTCGCCGCGTTGTCCGCGAGCTGCAGCCAGGCCTGGGTCAGGCGGGCCGCGTCGGCGTCCACGCTGACCTCGGCGACGGGCCCGGAGCGCCACCGCGGCCCCGGGATCACCGAGACCTTCGCGAGCACCTGGCGGGTCAGCTCGCCGACCGCGGTGGGCTGCGGCGCGACGCGGTCCTCGCGCTCCGCCTCGGACAGCTCCGCGATGTCCTCCAGCAGGTGCCCCATCCGGTCCAGCTCGTCGAGCGCGATCGCCCGCGTCGACTCGACGTCCTCGGGATCGCGGGCGTCGACGAGCTCCAGGTGCCCGCGGACGATCGTGATCGGCGTGCCCAGCTCGTGCCGCACGTCGGCCAGGAGCCGGCGCTGCGCCTCGAACGAGCCCTCGAGCCGGCCGATCATGTCGTTCACCGTCCGCGTGAGGTCCGAGACGTCGTCGTCCCCGCCGACCGGGATCCGCTCGCCCAGATCGGTCGCGGTGATGCGCGAGGCGGTCCGCCGCAGCTCGCGGATGGGCGAGAGGAGCCGGCCGGCGACGAACCAGCCGACCAGTCCCGTCGCGGCGAGGGCGACCAGGGCGATCACCGCGTAGCTGAGCGAGACGTCGCTCAGATCCGACAGCCGCGCGTCGGTGTCGATCGCGGTGACGAAGACGCCCTCGGTGCCGGCGCCCTCCACCCGCAGCGGCACGGCCGCGTACCGCAGAGTCCCGTCGTCGGTCTCGCCCCAGCCCAGCACGGTCGCGCCGGCCGCGGTCTCCTCCGACACCCGGGCCAGGAACGCGGAGTCGTCGTCGAGCAGGAAGCTGAGGGCGTACGGCTGCGGCTCCCAGCGCGCGACACCGTCGACGAGTCCCACCGTGCTCCCGTCGAGCCGGGGCAGCACCTGCCCCAGGACGGTCCGCAGCAGGGAGTCCATGTCGGTGAAGCCGGAGCCGTCGGTCGGTGCCGCGGTGAGCGGAGCGTCGTCCGGCTCGACGACCACCGCCTCCTCGGGCGATTCGACGATGGTGCGCACGCTCTCGACCTGCTGGCGCAGCTCCTCGTCGATCGACGCCAGGATCCGGTCGCGCTGCAGGAGGAAGGATGCGCCGCCCGAGACCAGGAGCCCCAGCGCGGTCACGACGAGGATCGCGGCCAGGATCCGGACCCGCACCGATCGCAGGCGCCGCACGGGTGCGGGCGCGGGGGTCGGGGTCATGGGCGGGCTCCCGGAGGACGGGGCCGGTCGACGGCCGTCGGGCGGGAGCACGGCCGGCCCCCTGCCGCCATCATCCCAGCAGGCCGCTCGGGCCTTCCTGGAGGCGGGCCCGACGAGAGGCGCCGGTACAGAGATCGACCCCCGACGGCAGGGGCAGGGCCGCCTGCTCGGACCGGGGGTCGAGCTCTTCTTGGCGTCGAGCATCCTCCTCGACGCGCGCCCGGTCAAGACCCCGGCGGAGGAGGATCGGGGCGGCCGTCCGCGCGGATCCCGGCTCGCGCGGTCGTTAGACTGGACCGCCTGTTTTCCTGCGGCCCCCGGAGCGCGATCCGCCTCCCGGCTGCGACGGGCCTGCACGGGAAGGGCGCACGATGACGGACGGGAACACGATCCTCGAGACCGAGCTCACGCGCGAGCGGGAGTACGTGGCGGGGCTCTACGCCCGGCTGGACGAGCTGATCGCGCAGGCGCGCCGGGCGCTGGACACGGTGCGCATCCAGAGCGTCGGCGGCAACCACCAGAGCCGGTCCGAGCGCGATGCGTACGCCCGCCTCTACGAGGACCGCATCCGGACGCTCTCGGGAGCCGACGACCGCCTGGCCTTCGGCCGCCTCACCCTCGCCGATCAGGAGACCGAGCACCGCTACATCGGCCGCATCGGCCTGCGCGACGAGGAGCAGGACACTCTCCTGCTCGACTGGCGCGCCCCGCAGTCCGCCGCCTTCTACCAGGCGACCGCGGCGCGCCCCATGGGCACCCGTGCCCGCCGTCACCTGACCACCCGCGGCCGCGAGGTCGTCCGCTTCGAGGACGAAGTCTTCGACGAGGAGCTGCTGCGCGAGGGCACGGCGCTACAGGGCGAGGGCGCGCTCATGGCCGCGCTCGGCGCCGAGCGCACGGGCCGGATGCACGACATCGTCGCGACGATCCAGGGCGAGCAGGACCGCATCATCCGCTCCGACCTGCGGGGCGTGCTCGTCGTGCAGGGCGGACCCGGCACCGGCAAGACCGCCGTGGCGCTGCACCGCGCCGCCTACCTCCTCTACTCCTACCGCGACCGCATCGCCTCCTCCGGGGTGCTCGTCGTCGGTCCCTCGCGCTCGTTCCTGCGCTACATCGAGGCGGTGCTGCCCTCCCTGGGCGAGACGGGAGTCGTGCTCTCGACCCTCGGGCAGCTCTACCCGGGGCTCGACCTCGTCGACGAGGACGACCCGGCCGTCGCCCGGGTCAAGGGCTCCGCGCGCATGGCGGAGCTGCTGCGCCGCGCGGTCCGCTCGCGCCAGGTCGTCCCCGCCGAGACGCAGATCCTCGACGTCAACGGCGAGAAGCTGCGCCTCGAGCCGCACGACGTCGAGCGCGCGATCACGCGGGCGCGGGAGTCGCGCAAGCCGCACAACGAGGCGCGCGTGGGCTTCGTGAAGACGATGATCCGCGACATCACGAAGCAGCTCGCCGATCAGCTGCGCAGCCACGGCAACACGGTCGACGAGGCCGACGAGGCCGTTCTCCGCGAGGACGTCCGCACCGCGAACGACGTGCGCATCGCGCTCAACACGGCGTGGATCCCGCTCACCCCCGAGAAGCTGATCCAGGACCTCTACGCCCGGCCGAACTGGTTCGCAACGCTCACCCCGCGCTGGACCCCGGCGCAGCGCGCCCTCCTGCGCCGACCCCGCGACGCCCCCTTCACGGTCTCGGACGTGCCGCTGCTCGACGAGGCCGCCGAGCTCCTCGGCGCGTACGACGACCACGCCGACGCGCAGAAGAAGGCCGAGAAGGAGCAGCGCCGCCGCGACATCGAGAACGCCGAGCAGGCGATCCGCAACATGGGCGTCGACGGACTCGTCAACGCCAAGGACCTCGCCGCCGGATTCGCGGAGCGCACCACCCTGGGCACGACCGCCGAGCGCGCCGCCGCCGACCGCTCGTGGACCTACGGCCACGTCGTCGTCGACGAGGCGCAGGAGCTCTCGCCCATGCAGTGGCGCGTGCTCATCCGCCGCTGCCCGATGCGCTCCTTCACCATCGTCGGCGACGTCGCCCAGGCCTCGGGAGCGTCGGCCGCCTCGAGCTGGGACGACGCGCTGCGCGACGGGTTCGGACGCCAGGGCCGCGCCGGCGAGGCCCCCGTCTGGCGCATCGAGGAGCTCACGGTCAACTACCGCACGCCCGCGCAGATCGTCGCGTTCGCCGAGCGGACGGCGCGGCAGAACGGCCTCGAGATCACTCCGAGCCGCTCGGTCCGCTCGACGGAGTGGCCCGTCCGCACGATCCGCGACCGCGGCGACGCGACGCTGCCCGACCGCGTCCTGGGCGCGCTGCGCGAGGACCGGGAGATCTCGACGGAGGGGACCCTCGCCGTGATCGCGCCCGACGCCGACCTCGAGGCGATCACGGCGCGCCTCGAGGAGGAGTTCGGCCGCGCCGTCGGCCGCGGCTCGACCGGTCTGGACCGCGCGATCGCCGTGCTGTCCACCACCGAGGCGAAGGGCCTGGAGTTCGACTCCGTCGTCATCGCCCGCCCGCGCCTGATCGCCGAGGCAGGCGAGCGCGGAGCCGCCGCCCTCTACGTCGCGATGACCCGCCCCACGCAGCGCCTCACCCTCGTCGAGTGACCCCTCGATCCGCCTGGTGATCGAGCAGCCCGCGGAGTGGGCGTGCCCTGCTGATCGAGCAGCCCGCGCAGCGGGCGTGTCGAGATCCACCCGACCACCCGCGCACCGCGCACCCGGCCGTCCCGTCCTAGGATTGACGACCATGAGCAGCGAGAACCTGACCAAGCCCGAGGTCGACGCCCCCGAGGGCCCGGCCCCCGACTCCCTCGTCGTCGAGGACATCGTCGTCGGCGACGGCGCCGAGGCGCAGCCCGGCTCGACCGTCGAGGTGCACTACCTCGGCGTCGAGTACGACACCGGCGAGGAGTTCGACTCCTCCTGGAGCCGCGACCAGTCGATCAACTTCCCCCTGAACAACCTGATCCGCGCCTGGCAGCAGGGCATCCCCGGCATGAAGGTCGGCGGACGCCGCAAGCTCGTCTGCCCGCCGGCCCTGGCCTACGGCCCCGCGGGCGGCGGGCACCCGCTGTCCGGCAAGACCCTGATCTTCGTGATCGACCTGCTCGGCACGAAGTAGTCCCTCCCGCTGCGCCCTCCGGGCGCACGCACGACGAAGGCGCAGCCCCCTCGGGTGCTGCGCCTTCGTCGCGTCCGGCGGTCCGCGCCCAGCGGATCGATCCGCTGCCGATCGACACCCAGCGGATCAGCGCGGCTGCGCCTTCCTCACGCGGTCGACCAGCTCGCGCCAGGCACCGTCGAGCTCGGTCTCGCCGAGGCGCACGTGGTGCGTCTGCACCTGGATCTCGTACACGAAGCGGTCGGGCCGTCCGGCAGCGCGCTCGAGCGACGCGGCACGTGCCGGTGACGAGCGCGGAGCGTCGTCCTCGTCCCACGGGAGCGAGCCGAGCAACTCGCGCCAGGCGCGCTCGTCCGGCTGCTCCTCCACGTCGACCCGCCACACGCGCCGGAGTCCGGCGAATCCTCCGCTGCGCGACACGATGACGTCCATGCGCGCGATGCTACTCGCCCGGTCTCCGAGCGGCGCGGGCGGGAGCGGACCCGGCGCGGGACCCCTTCGGGGCCCGCTCAGGCGGGCGGCAGCTCGACCTTGACGGTGCTCCACCCCGTGCGCACCGCCTCCTCGACGTCGGACCCCGCTCCGTAGCGCTCCGCCGCCGCGGCGACGGTGAGGCCCGCGAAGGCCGTGAAGTCAGCGGTGGCGGTGAGCACTCCTCCGGTGAGGACGTCGTACCAGACCTGCCCGGCCCGCTCCCACGCCTTCCCGCCGAGCGTGGTCGCGGTCACCGCGAAGGCGCGGTTGGGGATGCCGGAGTTGATGTGGACGCCGCCGTTGTCGTCCTCGGTGTCGACGTAGTCGTCCATCGAACCCGGCTGCGGGTCCTTCCCGAGCACGTCGTCGTCGTAGGCGGTGCCCGGGGCGATCATCGAGCGCAGCGCCGTGCCCTGCACCTCGTCGGTGAAGAGGCCCTCGCCGATCAGCCAGCTCGCCTCGTCGGCGCCCTGCCCGGCGCCGAACTGCTCGAGCAGCGCGCCGAAGACGTCCGAGATCGACTCGTTGAGGGCCCCCGACTGCCCGCGGTAGACCAGGTTCGCGGTGTACTCGGTCATCCCGTGCGCCAGTTCGTGCCCGATGACGCTCGGCGAGATCGTGAAGCGGCGGAACACCTGCCCGTCGCCGTCGCCGAAGACCATGCGGGAGCCGTCCCAGAAGGCGTTGTCGTAGTCGTCGCCGAAGTGCACGGTCGCGTCCAGCGGCAGCCACGCGTCGTCGATGGAGTCGCGGCCGTACGCCTCCTGCAGGAACGCGGACATCGCGCCGAGCCCGTCGTAGGCCTCGTCGACCGCGACGTCGCCGGTGACCGGCTGCCCCTCCGTGCGCACGGTGACGCCGGGCAGCGTCTCGGTGGTCTGCGCGTCCGAGATCGTGCGCTGCAGGGCGGCGACGCGGTTCCGGGGCGAGGGAGTGGCGGTGGCGGTGGGAGCGCCGCGATCGGGCGACGGCTCACCCGGCCGGACCCGCCGGAACGGCAGGTCCTGCTCGAGGGAGCGGCTCGCGGCCCGCGCCGCCCGCGCGAAGGCGGGATCGTCGAGGTGGGCGATGCGGACGAGGAGGTACGGCGGCACGACGGTTCGTCTCATGCGCCGATCCTCGCACCCACCGCCGACACCGGCCCGGGCTCGCCCGCGCGTCCGCGATGCGGTAGCGGCGATCCGCGCCGCCCCCGCGATAGCCTGGCGATCGACGAGCGGTTTCCACCGATCCGGGGCCCGGCCCCGAGGACGACGAGGGCGGACATGGGCATCATCACGCGGGGCTTCTTCGGCAAGCGCACCGAGAATCCGGACATCCCGCCGGGGCAGTACCTCGAGACCGGCTTCCCCGTCCTCTCGATCGGGCCGACCCCGAACATCCACGAGTGGAGCTTCTCGGTCGACGCCGGGCCCGCGGGCGTGCGCAGCTGGTCGTGGGACGAGTTCCAGGCCCTGCCGCAGGAGGACGTCCACACCGACATCCACTGCGTGACGCGCTGGTCCAAGCTCGGCACCACCTGGCGGGGCGTCTCGGTCGACACCCTCCTCGACGGCATCGAGAGCGACGCCGGCTACGTCATGGCGCAGAGCTTCGGCGGCTACACCACCAACCTCCCCCTCGCCGAGATCCGCGGCGGGAAGGCCTGGGTGGCGACGAGCTTCGAGGGTGCGCCGCTGGCCGCCGAGCACGGCGGCCCCGCGCGCCTGCTCGTCCCGCACCTCTACTTCTGGAAGAGCGCGAAGTGGGTCAGGAGCCTGCGCCTGATGCCCGGCGACGAGCCCGGCTTCTGGGAGCAGAACGGCTACCACATGCACGGCGACCCGTGGAAAGAGGAGCGCTACCGGTGATCTGGCAGGAGTCGGTGACCGAGGCCGTCGCGCCCCTCACTCCGACCGCTCGCCTGATCACCCTGCGCGTCCCGGGCTGGCCGGGACACCTCGCCGGGCAGCACCTCGACGTGCGCCTCACCGCGCCCGACGGCTACCAGGCGAGCAGGTCCTACTCGATCGGAGCCCCCGCCGACGGCGAGCACGTCGAGCTGGCCGTCGAGCGGCTCGAGGACGGCGAGGTCTCGCCCTACCTGGTCGAGGGCCTCGAGGCGGGCGACAGCCTCGAGGTGCGCGGTCCGATCGGCGGCTGGTTCGTCTGGCGGCCCGAGCAGACCGAGCCGGTGCAGCTGATCGCCGGCGGCAGCGGACTCGTGCCGCTGATGGCGATGGCGCGGGAGCACGGCCGCACGGGCAGCTCCGCGCCGATGCGCCTGCTCTACTCCGTCCGCTCGCCCGTCTCCGCCTACTACCAGCGCGATCTGCAGGCGCTGGCCGAGCTCCCCGCCGAGCGGGGCGGAGTCGCGATCGACACGGTCTACACGCGGGTCGCCCCACCCGGTGCGGTGCGGCCGGCCGGCCGGCTCACTCCGGAGCTCCTCGCCGAGGCGGCGCTGCCGGCGTCGGCCCGGCCGACCGTGTACGTCTGCGGACCGACCGCCTTCGTCGAGTCGGTCGCCACCGCGCTCGTCGCCCAGGGCCACGCCCCCGAGCGGGTCCGCACGGAGCGCTTCGGCGGCCCCTGACCCTCGGCGCGACCCCGCGGGACGCCGCTCCGGGTACGCGATCCGCCGTGCGGAGCGTGCCGGAGAGGCGTCTCGCGGAGGAGCGCCCGCAGCGGGCCTACTCGAACGAGACGGTGCGGTTCTCGCCCACGTCCGGCTGGCCGCCCTTCACCGCGGCGGCGAGCACCTTCAGCAGCACCACGGGCCCGGGCTCGTCCGAGGCCCACAGCTCGACCGTCTCGGCCTCGACGCGCAGGAGTGCGACGGTGGGGTCGTCCTTGCCCTCGGGGAACCAGCCCGCGACCTGCGGGCTCCAGAGCTCCTCGACCTTCGCCGCATCGTGCACGACGGTCGCCGACCCGGCCACCGAGAGGTACCCCTTCTTCGATTCGAAGGCCACATTCACGCTCGGGTTCGCGCGGATGTCGTCGACCTTCGGCGAGGGGTCCTGGGTGAAGAACCAGAGGACGCCGTCGAAGTCGGTGTCCTGGGCGGCGAGCGGTCGGCTGACGAGCTGCCCGGTCGCGTTCACGGTGGTGAGCAGCCCGATCTTCGCGCTCTTCACGAGCTCGGCGATCTGGGCGACGTCGTCGGAGTCGGCGGGGGTGATGTCGGTGTCGGTCATGGGGGCGACGCTACGCGGCTGCCCGGGAGCCGCAAGGGGTGGCGAGCGCCGGGCGGGCGTGCCTACCGTTCAGGCATGGACACCACCACGTACACAGCCATCCTCGACAGCGGAGCCGAGCAGGAGAGCATCCGCCTCGAGCTCGTCGACGGAGCCCCCCAGCGCTCCCTCACCCGCGTCGCCGACATCGACGGCGAGGAGGTCGAGGTCGTCTGGGAGCTCGAGGACGACGACGAGGGCTTCCACGTCTACCGTCCGACCCGGGTCGAGGGACGCGACGACGACAGCGGGGCCGTCTCGGACGAGAACCTCACCGACGGCCGCGGCACCAGCGACTTCGCGGGGGAGTGACCCCCGTCCGCCGCGCTCCTGCTCCGGGGCGCGGCGGACGCGTCAGGCCGTCGGGTTCAGCGCGTCGTAGTCGCGGAACGCCGCCCGCGTCCGCAGTACGGCGCCCAGGATCGCGATGATCGCGAGCCCTCCGGCCAGCGGCGGCAGCCACAGCAGCGCCAGCGAGGCGAGGAGGCCCGTGTAGAGGTCGCCCACCCGCGGTCCGCCCGTGACGACCACGATGAACACGCCCTGCAGCCGCCCGCGCATGTTGTCGGGCACCGCGGTCTGCAGCATGGTCTGCCGGAAGATCGAGCTGATGTTGTCGGCCGCTCCGGCCCCCGCCAGGGCGAGCGAGGCGAGGCCGATGAAGGCGAGGTGCGGCGCCGAGGAGTCGTGCCGCACGAGTGCGGCCGTCAGGAGCACCGCTCCGAACGCCGCGACGAACGCGCCGTAGACCTGGATCGAGCGGCCGATCGCGAGGCCCTGGCGCCGGACGCCGGTGAGCCGGCCCGAGAAGACTCCGCTCACGAGCGCTCCGACGGCGAAGGCGGCGGTGAGGACCCCGACGGTGACCGCGCCTCCGCCCAGCAGGAGCGCCGCCGCGGCGGGGAAGACGACGCGCGGCTGCCCGAAGGTCATCGCCACGATGTCGACCAGGAACGACATCCGGATGTTCGGCGCCCCGCGCAGGAACCGCAGCCCGAACCGCAGGGACTCGAGTCCCGGCCGCTGCCGCTCGCCCTCGGGGACGAGCGCCGGCAGTCCCACGATGCCCAGGAACGCCGCGAGGAACAGGACCACGTCGATCGTGTAGGTGAGCGGGAAGCCGACCCCCGCCACGAGGACGCCCGCCAGCGCCGGGCCGACGGTCACTTCCACACCGCTCGCGATCCCGCCCAGCGCGGCGGCCGCGGGCACCAGCTCCGGGCGGAGCAGCCGCGGCGCGAGCGTCATGCGCGTCGCGACGATCACCGTCGTCGCCACGGCGTTCAGCGCGGTCAGGAGGTACAGGGTCAGCGGGGTCTCGGCACCCAGCCAGGCGAGCGCGGCGATCCCGGCCGTCGAACCCCAGGCGACCAGGGCCGACAGGAGCAGCACGAGGCGGCGGTCGAACGCGTCGGCGAGCATGCCGCCGTAGAGTCCCGCGACGACCGTCGGCACCAGTGCCACGACGCCGACCATCGCGACGGCGAGGGTCGACCCCGTGAGCTCGTAGATGTGGAGGCCGACGGCGACGATCGTCATCTGCCCGCCGATGCCCGAGATCACGTTGCCGGCCCACAGTCGGGCGAAGGCGGGGGACTCCCGCAGGGGCGAGACGTCGAGGACGTGGCTGCGCCGGGGCGCGCGGGGGAGCTGGCTCACCTGCTCCATTGTGCTCGTGCGCGCGCCGGCGCCCGGAGAGGACGCGCGCGGCGGACCCTCTAGGGTGGTGGGCATGAGCACGTCATCCGACGGCGCGCCCCGACGTCCGGCCGCCCCCGCGTCGCGAGCGGCCGGAGCAGACTCCCCGCGCCGCTCGGCCCGCACCGCCGCACCGTCCCGCACGGCGGCGCCGACGCGCGCCGCGTCCCGTCCGCGGACCCGCAGCGCCGCCTCCCCGGTGTCCGGCGGTCGCGTCGCCGCACTGTGGCGCCGCTACGGAGCCGCCCTGTCGGGCATGGCGATCGCCCTCGTCACCGTGCCGATCTCGTTCTTCGTCTGGTACTCCCTGATCTCCCTGGGGGCCTACCCCGGCGATCGAGCGGTCAGCGATCTCGTCGTCGGCGTCCTCTACACCGCGCTGATCCACGCGCTCCTGCTCGTGGGGATCCTGCTCGGAGTGTCCTCGATCCGCGCCCGCCGCCGCGAGAAGCGCCCGCCGATCGCCGGGTGGATCGCGGTAGTGCTGAACCTGCTCGTCCTCGTCTACTGGGAGCTGCTCGTCTCGCCGTGGCTCGTCGTCCTCTGGAACCGGGCCGTCGGAGCCTGAGCCCCCGCCCCGCGACGGGCTCCGCTCTGGTAGGCTCGTCCGGTTGCCGTTCGACGGCCGCGGATCAAGAGAGCCCACGCATCAGGCGCCGGGCACCGCGCAACGAGAGAGAGGGGATCCACCTATGGCACTCGAAGCAGATGTCAAGAAGGCGATCATCGAAGAGTACGCGACCCACCCCGGTGACACCGGATCCCCCGAGGTCCAGGTGGCCGTCCTGACCCGCCGGATCAAGGACCTCACCGAGCACCTCAAGGAGCACAAGCACGACCACCACTCGCGTCGTGGCCTGCTGCTGCTCGTGGGTCAGCGTCGCCGACTCCTCGGCTACCTGTCGGACGTGGACATCAACCGCTACCGCGCGCTGATCGAGCGTCTCGGCCTCCGCCGCTAGTTCCTCCGGGAGCGAGCGCGGGGTCTCGATGACACCGCGAACTTCTTGCCGAACGGGCCGTCCTCCTCGCGGAGGGCGGCCCGTTCCGCGTTCCCGGGGAGTCTCGTCAGGTCCGGACCGGGCGCTCGACCCCTCCCCAGCTCCACCCGCCCGCCGCCTCGAACCAGTCCTCGGCGGTTCGGGAGCGCTGAGCGCTCGCCTCCCGCCCCGCGGAGGATCCGGCCAGCTCGACGAGCGGCGGCAGTCGCCAGCCGTCCGCGGCGGCACGCGAGGACGCCGCCCGCCACGCGTGCGCGCAGCCGGCGGTCGACGCCGCATGATCGAGCGACTCCTGCTCGATGAGCGACCAGCCCTCGTCCGTCCCGCTGAGAGCGAGGGCGCAGGTGAGAGCGGCCGAGCGGACGAGGGAGCGCGGTGCCCTCGGCGGCAGAGTCGCCTCGGCGGCGTCCTGGGCCTCGACGATCGCCGTCAGGGCGAGGTGGAGCCGCGTCGCCTCGCGGTCGGGGCGCGGCCGGAGCGTGCCGGGCCCGGGCGACACCGAGACGGACGCTCCCGGCGCGACGAGCAGGCCCCGTCCCGAGCGGGCGGCGTAGGAGCTCAGCAGCCCGCTCACCCCTCCCGCCCGGCTGACGACACCGCGGACGGAGGCGTCCCCGAGGACCCAGACGACGGGCGTGCGGTTGTGGATCGTCAGGATCCGGTGGTCCCGGTCGGAGCAGGCGAGCAGTCGCCCCGGGTCGGGATCGCCGAGACCGGGGGAGGGGGCGAGCAGCTCCCGCGCGTCCGCGCACGCCGCGGGCGCCGCGCCCGCCGAGGAGGGCAGAGCGGCGAGAGGAGTGAGGGAGCCCAGTGCCAGGACCAGCACGGCCGAGGCGGCGACGGCCGCAGCGGCGACGCCGAGGAGCCGGGAGCGTCCGAGCCGCACGGCACCCCTCCGCGTGACCGTCGCGGTCGCGGGCGTGCTGCGTCGCACCATCCGGGACTCCCTCTCGTCGGGATCGTAACTCCGGAATGCGCCGCCGACCAGGGCGGATCGGGAACAGGAGCGGGACGGATCGGAATCCGTCGGAGAAATTCCGGAGCAGGTGCATCCGTCGACGGCGTTCGTCCGGAAGTAGTCCGTGAAGGCCCTTCTCGAGCACCCACCGACCCCTCACCGGGTCCCATCGTGAAAGAGGAACACCGTGAACACCACCCGCTTCTCCCGTCGTCTCCTGACCAGCGCCTGCGTCGGCACTCTGGCCGTCGTCGGGCTCGCCGCCGCACCGGCGAACGCCGCGGACGCCGACTCGGCCGACCTGTACGTCCTCCACGCGGTCCCCGACACCCCGGTCGACGTGTACGTCAACGGAGCACTGACGCTCGACGACTTCACCCCCGGCACTCTCGCCGGGCCGCTGGACCTGCCGACCGGCACCTACACCGTGGCGATCACGGCCGCCGACGCCGCCGACGCGAGCGCCCCTGTCATCGGCCCGGTCGACCTCGCCCTCGAGGCGGGCAAGAGCTACACCGTCGCCGCGCACCTGAAGACCGACAACACCCCCACCGCGACGCTCTTCCCGAACGACATCTCGGCGACCGCCGCGGGCGAGGGCCGGCTCACCGTCCGCCACATCGCCGCCGCTCCGGCCGTCGACATCCTGGCCGGCGGCTCGCCCGTCCTGACCAACGTCACGAACCCGAACGAGGGCATCCTGAACCTCGCCCCGGCGACGATCTCGACCGTCGTCGCGGCGACCGGCACGACCGCCCCGGTCATCGGCCCGGCCGACGTCCAGGTCCAGGAGGGTGTGAACACGATCGTGTACGCCTGGGGCAGCCTCGACAAGGGCAACCTCGCTCTCGCGACGCAGACCATCGACGGCCTGCACTCGACCCCGTCCGGCGTCCCCGCCGGTGAGGCCGGACTCGCCGCCGACAACCGCACCGACGCCGCCGCGGGATGGTGGGGCGCTGCCGCCCTCGCCGCTCTCGGTCTCGCCGGAGCGACCCTGTTCGGCCGTCGCAAGGCCGCCGCGGGACGCTGACCCGCGGTACCAACCACCGGTCCGGACGCGCTGGAGCGCGTCCGGACCGGTCCGCCCGATCTCGACACTGGAGGACGTCATGAGCCGGAGCCCCTTCCCTCTGCGCGTCCTCGTCGCGATCGGGTCGATCGCGGTCGGCGCGGGCCTCGCCGGATGCTCGGCACAGGCGGCCGGGGTCGTGCCCGCCCCTGACGCGAGCGTCTCGTCGGAACAGCCCTCGTCCGCGCCGACCGCGATCCCCTCCCCGCCGCCTCCCGCGGTGCCCGCCGTGCCCCTCGCGGACGCGAGCCTGGGCGCCACCCCCGCTCCCACGGTCGTCGCGCCGACCCGGCTCGTCGTCGACGGGCTGCCGGTCGACATGCCCCTCGAGCCCGTCGGAGTCGCCGACGACGGCACCATGGAGCTCGTCCCCGACACCGACGTCGCCGGCTGGTACCGCTTCGGCGCCGGTCTCGACGAGGCCGACGGCACGATCGTCGTCGCCGCGCACGTCGACTCGCTCACCTACGGGCTCGGCCCGTTCGCCGAGCTCAAGAAGGCGCAACCCGGCCAGACCGTCCGCCTCACGGGCGAGGACGGTGCCGAGCGCTCCTTCACCGTCTCGACGGTCGAGACCACCGAGAAGAGCTCGGTCGACCTCTCCGCCGTCTTCACGCGAGACGGCGCGCCGCGCCTGGTGCTCATCACCTGCGGCGGCGACTTCGACTACGACACGCGCCACTATCTCAGCAACGTCGTCGTCACGGCGGTGCCGTCACCGTGACTCGGCGCCCGCGACCGCCCCGCGTACGATGAGCGCAGCGACCGCCGCAGCGCAGCCCGCCGCTCGGGCACCGCGCCGTCCCCATCTCAGGAGTATCGAACTGTCCGACGCCCTTCCCAGCGAGCCCCTCGACGGGGCCGAGGACGAGCGCGCCGTCGTGCACCGCCTCGGCCTCCGCTTCTCGGCGGGCGACGAGTCGGCCCTGTCCGAGGCGTATGCGCGCTGGTCGCCCCTGCTGTTCACCCTGGCCCTGCGCTCGCTGGGCGACCGCGGCGACGCCGAGGACGTCGTGCAGCGCGTCTTCGTCTCGGCCTGGACCGGTCGGCAGAACTTCGATCCCGGCCGAGCGGCCCTCGGCGCCTGGCTGGTCGGCATCTCGCGCAACCGCATCGCCGACGCCCACGAGAACCGCTCGAGAGAGCGCCGTCTCACCCAGGCCCTCGTCGCGGTCGCCCCGATCGAGGAGGGAGCGACCCCGGTCGATCTGGAGGCCAAGGTCCTGGTCGCGGACGAGCTCGCGCGGCTGGACCCCGTTCCGCGCCGGGTGATGAGCCTCGCCTTCTACGACGACCTGACCCATACCGAGATCGCGGAGCGCACCGGGCTCCCGCTCGGCACCGTCAAGAGCCACATCCGCCGCAGCCTCGACAGACTCCGCACCCGATTGGAGGTGAGCACCCCGTGACCCACCTGGATCCCGACGAGATCGCCCTGCTCGCCCAGGGCGAGGAGTCGACCGACGGCGCCGACGCGCACCTCGCCGAATGCCCGGGGTGCGCCCGGCAGCTCGTGGAGCTCGGGCACGTCGCCGAGCTGGGCCGCGACACCCGCGCGCTCGAGCTCGAATCGCCGTCCGGCGCGGTCTGGACCCGCATCCGCGACGAGCTCGGTCTCGAGGCGTCCGTGCCGCTCCCCGTCGCCCTGGCGGAATCCGCGACCGGGGGCTCGGACGCGTCCGGCTCCTCCGCGGCCCGGTCCTCCGCCTCCGACTCGCCCGCCACCGGCTCGACCGCGCGGCACCGGCCCGAGCGCCGGCGCCGGCGTCGCACGAGCCGTCTCGTCCTCACGGCCGTCGCCGCCTTCTCGGCCCTCGTGGTCGGCGTCGCGGGCGGTGCGTGGTGGCAGGCGTCGCGGAGCGGCGCCGACGCCGTGGTGCTGGCGAGCGCCGAGCTCGAGGCCTTCCCCGACTGGCAGGGGGCGACGGGCACGGCCGAGCTCGAGGACGTCGACGGCGGTCGCGAGCTCGTCGTGCATCTCGACGCCGGCGGCGCCGACGGCGGCTACCGCGAGGTCTGGCTCCTCGCGGCGGACGCGTCGGCGCTCGTGCCTCTGGGCGCGCTCGACGGCACCGAGGGGCGCTTCGCCGTCCCGGCCGATCTCGACCTCGCGCAGTACCCGCTCGTGGACGTCTCCGAGGAGCCTCTCGACGGCGATCCGGCGCACTCGGGCGACTCGATCGTCCGCGGCCCGCTGCTCGAGGGCTAGGCGTCCCGGCGCTCCCGGAGGAGCGCCGTCAGCGCCTGGACCGCTGCCGACGGCTGCGCCGACGTGCAGACCGAGAGCTCCCACTCGAGCCCCGGCCAGTCGAGGTCGATCGCGGTGACACCCGCGAGCGGAGCGACTCCGGCGCGCGGCACGACCGCGATTCCCAGACCCGCCTGCACGAAGCGGGGGATCCCGGGCAGGTCGGCCACCTCGGTCGCGACCCGCCGGGGCACTCCCTCGGCCAGGAAGGCCCGGTCCACGCTCACCCGGTTGCCGAAGCCGCCCGGAGTGTCCACGAAGGTCTCGCCCGACAGGTCCGCCGGCGCGGGCGCCGTCGCTCCGGCGAGCGGGTGCCCGTCGGCGACCAGCAGCACGTAGCCGCTGCGCACGAGCGGAGTCGCCGCGAGATCCGCGAGCTCTCCGGTCGGCAGAGCGAGCAGGGCAGCGTCGAGTCGAGCGCGGCGCAGGTCCTCGGCGAGACCGGTGGAGCCGGTGGCCGAGGTCCTCAGCAGCAGATCGACGAGCGGATGCCGTCGCCGGTACGCCCCGAGCGCCCCGGGCAGGTCGACGAGGTCCATGCCCGAGAAGGTCCCCACGCGGACGCGGCCGCGCAGACCCGCCGCGTCCTCGGCCGCGAGCGAGCGCATCCGGTCGAGGCCGTCGATCGCCCTCCGCGCCTCGGGGAGCAGCGCCTCGCCGACGGCGGTGAGCGCGACCCGGCGCGTCGAGCGCTCGAACAGCGCCGAGCCGAGCTCCTGCTCGAGCGCGCGGATGCTGGCCGAGAGCGTCGACTGCACCACGAACAGCCGTGCGGCGGCCCGGGTGAAGTGGAGCTCCTCGGCGACCGCGACGAAGGCGGCCAGCTGTCGATCGTCCATCCGGACATTATGCGTGCAGACCGATCAATGGGACCGAGATCCTCCGTTGGACACGCACAGTGCGCGGGAGGACTCTGATCACGTGACCGCATCGGACCTCGCCACCCGCCCCACCGCCCCCGCGT
>NZ_JAMRYM010000078.1:0-17041 GCF_023743255.1 Rathayibacter rubneri
GGGCGAAGGGTCGACCGGCGGCGGGGAAGGCGCGGGCCGCGGGGACCCCGAAGGCCATCCACGACGAGTCCCCCGTCGAGGGCGACGCCCCGGAGCCGCGCCGCGCGTACCGCCCCATGCTCGCGACCAAGGGCCGCCCGCTCGACATCGGCGACGACTCCGCCGTCGAGATGAAGTGGGACGGCTACCGCGCGATCGTCCGCGTGCAGAACGGCGCCGTGACCCTGACCAGCCGGAACGGCAACGACCTCACGCCCGCCTTCCCCGACCTGCACGCCCCGCTCGCGGAGGCCGCCGCCGACGCGGTCCTCGACGGCGAGATCGTCGCCCTGGACGCCCGCGGACGCCCCGACTTCGGCGCCCTGCAGACCCGCGGCGGCCTGACGAAGGCCCGCGAGATCGAGGTCGCCGCGCGCTCGACCCCCGTGCACCTGATGGTGTTCGACCTGCTCGAGCGCGCCGGCGAGGACCTCACCGGCTCCCCCTACTCCGCTCGCCGCGACGCCCTCGTCGACCTCGTCGCCGAGAACGAGCGCGTGCACGTGCCCGACGTCTTCGACGGCGACCTCGACGAGGCGATGGCCACGAGCCTCGCGCTCGGCCTCGAGGGCGTCGTCGCCAAGCGCCGCGACTCCCGCTACCGGGTCGGCGCGCGCTCCGGTGACTGGATCAAGCTGACCCACCACCGCGTGCAGGAGGTCGTGATCGTCGGCTGGCGCCCCGGCGAGGGCGGCCTGCAGGGCTCGGTCGGCTCGCTCCTCACCGCGATCCCCGCCGAGGACGGCCGCCTCGCCTACTCCGGCCGCGTCGGCACCGGCTTCAGCGACCGCGAGCGCCGCGGCCTCGTCGACCGCCTCGGCGAGCACGGGACCGAGGAGCCGGCCGTCTCGGTGCCGCCGGTCGACGCCCGCGGGGTGCACTGGGTCGAGCCCGTGCTGGTCGGCGAGGTCCGCTACCGCGAGCGCACCTCCTCCGGCACCCTGCGTCAGCCCGTCTGGCGCGGCTGGCGCGCCGACAAGTCCGCGAGCGAGGTCCGCGCGGAGTGACGCGCCCGGCTCGAGCGTCCCCCTCCGCCGAGTCGCCCGGAACGGTCCCCGACACGCCGCATCGGACGACCTCTCCGAGCACCTCGGTCGCCGGTCATTCCTCGCGCGCGTGCTCCGGGAGCGTCCCCAGCCGGTGGCGCCCGCGCAGCAGGTACCAGCCCAGCCCGACCAGCACGACGACGGCCACCGCGATCAGCGCGATGTACTGCAGCGCCCCCGCGTCACCGTAGACCTCGACGCGCGGCCAGGCGAGGTTCACGGTCATCGCCGCGCCCCACAGCACCGCGACCACGTTCACCGGGAGCCCGAGGCGCCCGAGCGAGAACGAGCCCGCGACGCGCGGCCACTCTCCGCGGAGGCGCCGCACGAGCAGCGGCACCGTGACCAGCAGGTACGCCAGGTAGATCAGCACGACCGCCACGCTCGTGACCGCCGTGAAGATCTCGGGAGTGCCGATGTTCACCGCCAGGATCAGCACCGCGAGCACGCCGATGACGATCGCGGGGGCGACAGGCGTCCTCCGTCGCGGGTCGATGCGGGCGAGCACAGCGCTGCCCGGCAGGGCGTTGTCGCGCGCCATCGCGAACACCAGGCGGATGCCCGCCGTGTGCACCGCGAGCGCGCAGACCGTGATCGCCACCACGATGCAGAGCAGGAACACCGTGCCGAGCGGCCCGCCGAGCGCCTGCAGCACGATCAGCTGCAGTCCGCCGGAGGCCTCGCCGAGCGCCGGGTCGGCGAGATCGGGTGCCGCGAGGATCCCGAGCAGCAGGATCAGCCCGCCCAGCACGAACGACGCGATCACGGCGCGGAGGATCGCGGCCGGGCCGGTCCTGCGCGGATCCATCGTCTCCTCCGCGAGGGAGCCGGCGGTGTCGAAGCCGTACATCACGTACGCCGAGGCGATGGCCGCGATCAGGAACGCTCCCGCGTAGCCGCCCGAGTCGCCGTAACCGGCCGTCTCGAGCAGCACGGTCGGCGGATTCACGACGCTCGCCGCGAGGACGATCACCAGCAGCACCGCCGCGATCAGCTCGATCAGCACGCCCGCGCTGTTGATCCGGGCCATCAGCGTCACGCCGACCGCGTTCACGACGGTCGTGAACAGGATGAGGATCGCGCCCCAGATCACCGCGCTGACCCCGAAGCTCGTGCCGGTGCCGTCGCCCACGAGCTGGAAGCCGCTCCAGATCCTCGGCAGCGTGGCCTGGTACGCGAGCACCACTGCCGCGAGCGTCACGACCGACGCCGTGGCCATCATCCAGCCCGCGAGCCAGCCGACCGTCGGGCCCGCGATGCGCTTGCTCCAGTTGTAGACGGAGCCGGCGACCGGGTAGCGGCCGGCCAGCTCGGCGAAGCAGAGCGCCACGGTCAGCTGCCCGGCGAACACGATCGGCCACGACCACCAGTACGCGGGCCCGCCGAGTCCGAAGCCGAAGTAGAAGAGCTGGAACGTTCCGGTCAGGATCGAGATGTAGCTCACTCCCGCCGCGAAGCTGCCGAAGCGGCCGATGCCGCGCCGCAGCGAGGGCCGGTAGCCGAACTCGGCCATGCCGTCGTCGGTCGGGCGCTGGCCGGTCGCGGTCATGGCGGTCTCCTCCTGCGCGGGGCGCCGAGCGGCGGCACCTGAGTCTGGCGCGTCGGCGGGCACGGCGGGGTCCCCCGTTCAGGCCGATCGCCGTCGCTCCGCCGCACCCGCGACTGGACGCGAACCGGGCGCCGGCGCAGCGGGCGAGCCCGTCTCACGTCCACTCGCGGCCCCGTCGGCTCACGAGTGGTCGCGGAACAGGCTCCGGAGGCGGCGCAGGCCCCGTTCCGCGCTCACTCGCTCGTCGGGCGCGCCCCACCCTCCGCGACCGAGGCGGCGCATCCCTCGCAGCCCCCTGAGAGCCGCTCTCACACTTAGGGTAGCCTACCCTCATGAAGCCTTCACCCAGACTCCGTTCCGCCCTGCCCCTCGCCGGCCTCGCCGCCGCTGCGCTCGCCCTCTCGGCGTGCTCCTCCGGCGCCTCCGAGGCCGCCCCGGCGACCGCCGAGACGATCGTCGTCGAGGACGCGAAGCCCACCCTCGTCCTCGTCGACGAGAACGGCGAGCAGTCGTACCAGGAGGATCGCGAGACCGCCCGCACGTCGGTCGAGGTGCCCGTGTCCCCCGAGGCCGTCGTCACCTTCGACATCGCCACGCTCGACACGCTGCACGCGATCGGCGCCGGAGACGCGGTCGTCGCGATCCCCGACGTCACGCTCCCCGACTACCTCTCGGAGTACGCCGACCTGCCCAAGGTGGGCACCCTGTTCGAGCCCGACTTCGAGGCCGTCGCCGAGCTCGAGCCCGACCTCATCGTCACGGCGGCCCGCAGCACGGGCCAGTACGACGAGCTGTCCGAGATCGCCACCACGATCGACCTCACCGGCAGCTACGCCGGCACCTTCGATCCCGCCGCCGCCCTCGAGCGCGCCGCGCAGCTCGGCGAGATCTTCCAGCGCGAGGACGAGGTCGCCGAGCAGGCCGCCGCGACGGAGGAGCTCGTCGACACGATCACCGCCGACGCGTCGGGCACCGCACTCGTCCTCTCGGTCTCGGGCGGCGAGTACGGCGCCTTCGGCGAGGGCTCGCGCTTCGGCTACTTCTTCGACGGCCTCGGCTTCACCCCCGCGGTCGCCGCGGCCGAGCTGCCCGGTGCGGAGGGCTCCCCGCACGGCGACACCGTCACCAACGAGTTCATCCTCAGCGCCGCTCCCGAGTGGATCTTCGCGTTCGACCGCGGCACCGCGACCGGCGAGGGCAGCACCGCCGAGCAGACGCTCGACAACGCGCTCGTCGCTCAGACGCCCGCCGCGCAGGACGACCACGTCGTGCTGCTGCCCGCGAGCGAGCTCTACATCGTCATCAACGGCCTGACCGCCGTGCAGAACGTGCTCGAGACCGTGCACGACGCGATGCAGAGCTGACCGGAGCCGCCGTCCAGCGTGAACCGCCCCTCCCCCCGCGCGCTGATCGTCGCGGGGACGGTCCTCGTGGCCGTCCTCGCGGCGATCTCGCTGTTCCTCGGCGTCGCCGAGCTCGACGTGTTCGTGCTCGTCGAGAGCCGCCTCCCCCGCACCCTCGCCCTCGTGCTCGCCGGCTCGGCCTTCGCCGTCACCGGGCTGATCATGCAGCTGCTCACCCGCAACCGCCTCGTCGAGCCGGGCACGACCGGAGCGACCGACGCCGCGACCCTCGCCCTGCTCGCGGTCCTCCTCCTCGCCCCCGAGCTGCCCGTCGCAGCGAAGGCCGCACTGGCCGCGCTCGGCGCACTCGCGGGCGTCCTCGGCTTCCTCGCGCTGGCCCGCCGCATCCCGTCGCGCTCGAGCGTGCTCGTGCCGGTCGTCGGCATCCTCTACGGCGGAGTGATCGGAGCCGTCGCCGCGTTCGTCGCCTACCGCACCGACACGCTGCAGGAGCTGCTCAACTGGGGCATCGGCGACTTCTCGGGCGTCCTCCGCGGCCGCTACGAGATGCTCTGGGTCGCGGCGGCCGCCGCCGCCGTCGCGTGGATCGCCGCGGACCGCTTCACCGTCGCCGCCCTCGGCGAGGACACCGCGCGCGGCCTCGGTCTCGACACTCGGGCGGTCATGCTCACCGGCGTCGTCATCATCGCGGCCGTCACCGGGGTGATGATCGTGGTCACCGGTGCGCTGCCGTTCCTCGGCCTCATCGTCCCCAACCTCGTCAGCCGGATGGTCGGCGACAGCATGCGCCGCTCGGTCCCGCTCGTCGCGCTGCTCGGAGCCGCGCTGGTGCTGGTCTGCGACCTCATCGGCCGCACCGTCCGCTTCCCCTTCGAGCTGCCGATCTCCCTCGTGATGGGCGTCGTCGGCGGAGTCGTGTTCCTCCGCCTGCTCATCGGCCCGGCCGACACCGCTCGCCGCCGCAGACGGAGCGTCGCACCGTGACCGCTCTGCGCTCCCCCTCCGTCCGCCTCGCCCTGCTGGCGGGTGCCGCCGCCGTCTCGATCGCGCTGTTCCTGCTCACCGATCTGCCCGGGAAGTGGGAGTACGCGCTGGGCCTGCGCGGCCGCACCGTGCTCGGCATGGTCATCGCCGCCGCGGCGATCGGAGTCGCGACAGTCCTCTTCCAGACCGTCACGGCCAACCGCATCCTGACCCCCGGCATCATGGGCTTCGACGCCGTCTTCCTGATGATCCAGGTGGTGAGCGCGTTCGCGATCGGCCCCACGATCCTCGTCGCCGCGCCTCCGCTCGCCTCCTGGCTGGTGGAGCTCCTGCTGATGGCCGGCGTCGTCGTCGCCCTCTACTCCTGGCTGTTCGTGCGCCGCCGGCTCGACCTGCACGTGATCGTGCTCGCGGGCCTGGTGCTGGGCGTGCTGCTGCGCTCGGTCACGTCGTTCCTGCAGCGGCTCCTCGATCCGGACACCTTCGCGATCGTGCAGAACCTGACCTTCGCGAGCTTCACCTCGGTCGACCGCGAGCTGCTGCTGCCGACCGGCCTCGTCGTCGTCGCAGCGATCGCGTCGCTGTGGCCGATCCGCCGCTCCCTCGACGTGCTCGCCCTCGGCGAGGCGACCGCCGTGTCGCTCGGAGTCGAGCACCGCCGGGTCGTGCTGCACACGATCATCGCGATCGCCCTGATGGTCGCCGCGTCGACCGCGCTCGTCGGCCCCGTCGCCTTCTTCGGGCTCATCGTCGCGAACGTCGCCTACGGAGCGGTCGGGCACCGGCACGCGCGCAGCATCCCGGCGGCGGTGGCGGTCGGAGTGGTCGCCCTCGTCGGCGGGCAGCTCGTGCTCGACCGCATGCTCGGGTTCGGCACTGAGCTGCCGGTCGTCGTCGAGTTCGTCGGCGGCGTCCTCTTCATCCTGCTCGTGCTCACCGGAAGGGCTCGCTGACATGATCCGCACCACCGCGGTCACCACCCGCCACGGCCGCACCCTCGCGGTCGACGACGTCTCGCTCGTGCTCGGCACCGGCCTCACCGCCATCATCGGGCCCAACGGCTCCGGCAAGTCGACCCTGCTCTCGACCATCGGCCGCCTGCTCCGGGCCGAGAGCGGATCCGTCGCCGTCGACGACCTGGACGTCGCGACCACCCGCTCCCGCGACATCGCGAAGCGCCTCGCGATCCTCCGCCAGGACAACCACTTCGCGATCCGCCTGAGCGTCGACGACCTCGTCGCCTACGGCCGCTTCCCGCACGGAGGGACGGGCCGCACCGCCGAGGACCGAGCCCTGGTCGACGCCGCCATCGACGCCCTCGACCTCGGCGCCGTCCGCGAGCGCTACCTCGACGAGCTCTCGGGCGGCCAGCGCCAGCGCGCCTTCGTCGCGATGGCCCTCGCGCAGGACACCGACCACCTCCTCCTCGACGAGCCGCTCAACAACCTCGACCCGCGCCACGGCGTCGTGCTGATGAAGCTGCTGCGCCGTCTCGCCGACGACAAGCGGATGACCGTGGTCGTGGTCCTGCACGACATCAACGTCGCCGCGCAGTTCGCCGACGACATCGTCGCGATCCGCGACGGTCGCGTCGTGCACCACGGACCCGTGGCGGAGGTGCTGACGGCGCCGCGTCTCGAGGCGCTCTACGACACCCCGGTCGCCGTCGAGCCGATCGCCGGCCGGCACGTGGTGCTCTGGCTCTGACTGGCTCCGCACCGACCGCGGCCGTCGGGCACTTCTCGCTGCTCTGCGCCCGCGAGAGCAGCGGATCCTGCCCAACGGCACCACGCCGCACCCGCAGCGGAACGACGAACGGGGCGCCCCTCGCCCCGCAGGAAGCGGAGGAGGGACGCCCCGTCCCGAATCAGCCGGGCGTCAGCTCGTCGGCGCCAGCAGGTCGCGGTGGTGCACCTCGGCCACGTTCGGGTGCGCGCGCAGGCGGTAGCGCAGCGCGTTCTCGCCGTACGTCTCGAGGATCGGGCTGTTGGTCGGGTCGACCGACAGCCCCGACTTGAGCTCCTCGGGCAGCGGCAGCGAGGGCATGGTCGCGTCGAGCGAGGGGTTGAAGAAGTACGGGATCGAGATGCGGTCGGTGCCGATCAGCGGCGAGATCACGCGGTGCAGCGTGGCCTTGAGGTAGCCGCCGGTCGCGAGTTCGAGCATCTCGCCGATGTTGACGACGAACGCGCCGGGGAGCGCGGGCGCCTCGATCCACTCGCCGTCGTGCTCGACCTGCAGGCCGCCCTTGCCGGGCTCGACCAGCAGCAGGGTCAGCACGCCGCCGTCGCGGTGGGCGCCGACGCCCTGCTTGGGCTCCGGGTCGGAGGTGCCGGGGTAGCGGACGACCTTGACCAGGGGGAACGCCTTCTCGGCGAACGCCTCGTCGAAGACGTCGGCGGGGGCGTCGAGTGCGACGGCCCAGGTGCGCAGCAGGCGGATCGCCACGGCGGCGAGCTCCGCGTGCCAGCGCTCGAAGAGGGTGCGGAACTCGGGCAGGGCCTCGGGCCACAGGTTCGGGCCCTCGAGGCGCTGGTAGTCCGGCACGTCGGGGCCGGCCGGGACGACCTCGCGCTCGATGCCGATGTCGACCTGCTCGCGGTAGTCGACGTCGCCGTTGGTGAGCTCGGCGCCGAAGCGGGTGTAGCCGCGGAACTGCGGGCTGGCCGTGTTCTCGATGGCGAGCTTGTCCTCCTCCGGCAGATCGAAGAAGCGACGGGAGACGGCGACGACGTCGTCGAGGAGCTCCTGCGGCACGCCGTGGCCGACGAGGTAGAAGAAGCCCACGTCGTGGGTGGTCTCGCGCAGGTCGCGGCGGAAGGCGGCGGCTTCCTCCTCGCCCTGGTCGAGACGGGAGAGGTCGAGGATCGGCAGGGAATCGGTCATGGGGAAAGCCTTGCGCAGTTCGCCTTCTCCGGAGCGATTGTTACGACAACCAAAAGCGAAGACCCAGCAAGCACCCGGAGGACCGTGGTCCCCGAGTGCCTGCCGGGCCTTCAGCGCCGCCGAGTGTTACGGCGAACGAGTGCCGCCGACGATCACGGCGTGGGCATGCCGCCGTTGACGTGCAGCGTCTCGCCGACAACGTAGCTCGACTCGGGCGAGGCGAGGAACACGTAGGCGGGAGCGAGCTCCGCCGGCTGGCCCCAGCGTCCGAGCGGCGTCTGCGAGCCGACCTCGGGCAGCTTCTCGGGCGGCTGGCCGCCGGCCGTCTGCAGCGGAGTCCAGATCGGACCGGGCGCGACGACGTTCACGCGGATGCCCTTGGGGGCGAGCTGCTGCGCGAGCGCCTTCGAGAACGTGTTGATCGTGGCCTTGGTGCTGGCGTAGTCGACCAGCGTCGGCGACGGCTGGTAGGCCTGGATCGACGAGGTGCTGATGATCGAGGATCCGGGGGCGAGGTGCGGCAGCGCCGCCTTCGTCATCCAGAACATCGCGTAGACGTTCGTCTTGAAGGTCTCGTCGAACTGCTCGTCCGAGAGCTCGAGGAAGTCCTCGACGAACTGCTGCTTGCCCGCGTTGTTCACGAGGATGTCGAGGCCGCCGAGGCCCTCGACCGCCGTGGCCACCGCGCCGACCGCGAAGTCGTGGTCGGTGATGTCGCCGGGGATCGCGACCGCGGTGCGGCCGGCCTCCTCGATCAGCGCGACGACCTTCTTCGCGTCGCTCTCCTCCTCGGGGAGGTAGACGATCGCGACGTCGGCGCCCTCGCGGGCGTAGGCGATCGCGACGGCCGCGCCGATCCCGGAGTCGCCACCGGTGACGAGCGCCTTGCGGCCGGTCAGGCGGCCGGAGCCGCGGTACGTCGACTCGCCGCGGTCGGCGAGGTCGTCCATCTTCGAGTCGAGGCCGGAGCCCTCCTGGTACTGCTCCTCCGTGTCGATCTCGGAGTACATCTTCGTCGGGTCCTGGAACGTGTACTGGTCTGCAGTGCTCTCGGAAGTCATCCTCCGACGGTAGGCGCGCACCCCCTGCGAGCGCCGGTGGTTGACAGCGGATCGCTTCCGAGAGAGCGCTCCGCGCAGACGCCGGAAACCGGGAGAATAGGGGGGTGACCGTCTCCTTCGACTCCTCCGCCCCGCTCCCCGGCTGGCAGCACGCCTACTCGGGCAAGGTCCGGGAGCTCTACACCCCCGAGGACGCCGACCCGGTGCTCGGCGCCGACCGCATGCTCGTCGTCGCGAGCGATCGCGTCAGCGCCTACGACCACGTCCTCGAGCCGGGCATCCCCGGCAAGGGCGAGCTGCTCACCGAGCTGTCGCTGTGGTGGTTCCACCAGCTGAAGGACGTTCCCAACCACCTCGTGCGCGGCGCTATCCCGGAGGCGGTGGCCCGCCGGGCGATGCTCGTCACCACTCTCGACATGTTCCCGATCGAGTGCGTCGTGCGCGGCTACCTCTCGGGCAGCGGCTGGAAGGAGTACCGCGCGAGCGGCACGGTCTGCGGCGTCGAGCTGCCCGAGGGCCTGTCCGACGGCGATCGCCTGCCCGAGCCGATCTACACGCCGGCCTGGAAGGCCCCGCAGGGCGAGCACGACGAGAACATCACCTTCGAGCGCACCGTCGAGATCGTGGGAGACGAGGCGGCGGAGGCGCTGCGCACCCTCTCGCTGCACGTGTACGAGGAGGCGGCCACGATCGCCCTGGCCCGCGGCGTGATCCTCGCCGACACGAAGTTCGAGTTCGGCGTCGACGCCGACGGCCTCGTGACGCTCGGCGACGAGGTCCTGACGAGCGACTCCTCCCGGTACTGGGACGCCGACGAGTACGAGGCGGGCGTGCGGGGTCAGTCCTTCGACAAGCAGATCGTCCGCGACTGGCTCAGCGACAACTGGGACGGCCAGGGCCTCCCCCCGACCCTCCCCCACGAGATCGTCGAGCGGACCGCGGCGCGCTACCGCGAGCTCATCGAGCGCCTGACCCGCTGAGAACTCCTCGGAACGACCCGTGAACGACGAGCGCACCCGCGTCCGGCTGGACACCGGTGGCGGAGACCCCGAGGAGGCCCGCCACCGCCTCGCCGTGCTGTACAACGGCGAGGAGTGGTCGGCGCTGCCCACCGACTCCGCCTTCTCGTACCGGTACGCCGCCCTGGGCGACGCCGCGATGACCCTGCGCACCTCCCGCATGGCCGGGGATCTGCGGGGGTCCGTCGGAGTCACGGACGAGGTGGTCGTGCAGTGGATCGTCGGCGGTCGCGCCACCGTCGACGACGGTCAGGAGCCGATCGCCATGGTGCACGGCCGCCCGCAGCTCTTCCCCGTCGGCCGCTCGTTCGCCTTCGAGTACGTCGACTACGAGCAGAAGCTCGTGCACCTGGGGCGCTCGGCGGTCGAGAAGGTGGCGGCCGAGCGGGGCCTGCTGGGGCCGCTCCGCTTCGACCACCGCATCCAGCCCACCGCGGACGCCGTGCAGCACTGGCGCCGCGCGGTGTCCGCGTCGGCCCAGGCCCTGCGGAGCGAGCGCGTCAGCCACCTGCTGTGGGACGAGCTGACCCGGGGCACCGTGTCGGCGCTGCTCGAGCTCTACCCGCCGGAGGCGGCGGTCGCCCCGCCCGAGCTCCTCCTGCCGCGGAACGCGCGACTGCGCACCGCCGTCGAGTTCATCCACGCGCACGCGTCCGAGCCGATCGGGCCGACCGAGGTCGCCGCCTCCGCAGGGCTGAGCGTTCGCGGGCTGCAGTCCGCGTTCCAGCGGGTGCTCGACGTGCGCCCCATCGCCTACATCCGTCTGGTCCGCCTCGACGCGGCGCACGCCGAGCTCGCGGCCGCGGATCCGCGGACCAGGAGCGTCACGGAGATCGCCCACGCCTGGGGCTTCGGCAACCCCGGTCGGTTCAGCTCCGCGTACCTCGCCCGCTTCGGCGAGTACCCGAGCGCGACGCTGCAGCGCTAGGGGTCGGGGAACTCGCGGTCCCCGACGCTGCAGCTCGTGCGGCCGGGCCGAGCGGACGCTCACCAGACCCTAGGACGCGACCAGGGGCGGCGGGTGACCCTCGAGGATCGCGCTCACATCGGTCAGCAGCGCGGCGAAGCGCACCGCCTCCTCATCGGGGATGCCGGCCGAGAGCGTGCGGATCGCGCCGTACGTCGGCGCGTCCGTGCCGCGGATCGCGCTCCGGGCACTGTCCGTCAGGCAGAGGATGCGCCCGCGGCCGTCGGAGGGGTCCGGCACCCGGTCGACGTATCCGGCGCGGGCCAGCCGGTCGATCATCAGCGAGACGGCCGCGGTCGTGATGCGGATGGCCGCGGCCAGATCGACCGCGCGGACGATCTCGTCGCGTTCCGCGCCGAGCCCGATGAGCCGCAGCGCGGCGAGATCCGTGGTGCCGATGCCGAGGCGGGCCTCGACCCGGCCGTCGTACTCGCGCTCGGCCGAGCGGAGCCGGGTCAGCAGGGAGAAGAGATCGGGGCGGGCTTCCATGCGGGTGCGCCTTCCTGGGCCGGGCAGGCGCCCCGGTCGGGTACTCGCTCCCCCCATAGAAGCACCTCGGACCGCCTCCGATGCCGTCTGTACCGAAAGCGCACTGAGCCCATCATTCATTAGCTAACCGACTTAGCGAGTACCTAGAGTCCAGGGAGACGCTGCGGGATCCCCGACCTGAGCGCCCCCGGAAGAGGAAGGCAGCGTGATGGGTCGCCTGCTGTACGGAACGCCGCCGAGCGCTCACCCGTTCGACGACCGTGCGCTCGCGCATCTGCAGCTCGTCATCACGGCCAAGCTGCGACGCAGCGAGGGCTTCATCCTGACGATCGAGGCCGACGACTGCGGCAAGCACAGCGAGCTGTGGCTGCACCCCGCGATCCCTCTGCAGTACGAGTACGACGCCCCCGTCGGCCCGGAGGTCAACGCGCACTGGCTGCGCGAGCTCTCGGCCGCCGCGAACGGGCGCCGCGGCCTGCACCTCCTCCCCGAACCCACGACGGAGATGGACCCGTCCCGAGCGAGGACGGCACACGCATGAGCGATCACAACGGCACACTCTTCCGCCGAGGCGGCACGGTCCGCTTCGTCCGCTGGGTCTCCTCGCGCGACGGCGGCTGGGCGCCGGAGATCGTGCAGGGACGCTACCTCGAGCGCGACGACGCCGGCTGGCTCGTCGAAGTCGACGGCACCCCCACCGTGCTCGCGAAGGACGACTGGGCCGTCTACCGCTGAGCGCGCGCGCCCGGCGTAGTGTGGAGCGGGTGCGTGCAGTCGATCGCCGCGGCATCATCTCCGCGCCCTACCTCCTGACCACGATCGGCGCGACGAGCCTCGTCTTCCTCTGCGCCTTCGAGGCGCTGGCGGTGACGACGATCATGCCGATCGTCTCAGCCGACCTCGACGGGCGGGCGCTCTACCCGCTCGCCTTCGCCGCCACTCTCGCCGCGGGAGTGGTGGGCATGGTCGCGGCGGGCTCCTCCGCCGATCGGCGCGGCCCCACTCCGGCGCTCGTCACGGCGATCCTGCTCTTCACCCTCGGCCTGATCGCCGCCGGGCTCGCGACCTCGATGGAGGTCTTCGTCGCGGCGCGCCTGCTGCAGGGCCTGGGCAGCGGAGGGATCACCGTCACCCTCTACGTGCTCGTCGCGCGGGTGTTCCCCGCCGATCTGCATCCGCGGATCTTCGGGGCCTTCGCCGCCGCCTGGGTGGTGCCGTCGCTCGTCGGGCCGTTCGCCGCCGGAGTCGTCGCCGAGCTGGCGAGCTGGCACTGGGTCTTCCTCGGCGTGGTCCTGCTGGTGGCGGTCGCGAGTGCGATCGTCGCCCCGACCCTGCGCGCTCTGGAGCGCCAGGACGTGCGAGCGTTCGACCGCGGGGCGGTGACCCGCATCGTCCGAGCCGTGATCGTGGCGGGCGGAGTGGTCGTGCTCAGCACCAGCGCCGAGCTCGCCCCCGACGCATCCGGCGTCGTCGCCGTGGCGGCCATCGCGGTCGTCGTCCTCGCCGTCCGCGCGCTCCTGCCCGTCGGTACGCTGCGGGCGCGCGGCGTCCTGTCGTCGACGATCCTGCTGCGCGGCACCGTCGCCGCCGCGTTCTTCGGCACCGAGGTCTACCTGCCGCTCCTGCTCTCGGAGCAGTACGGGCTCCCGCCGTGGCTGGCCGGTGCGACGCTGACCGCCGGCGCCGTGTCCTGGGCCCTGGGGTCGAACCTCCAGGGGCGCCCGGGGACCCGACTGTCGCACGGAGGTGCCATGCGACTGGGCACGTCCCTCCTGCTGGCCGGCGTGCTGGTCGTGCTGCTGACCTCCGCCCTCGCCCTGCCGCCGTGGACCGCCGCAGTGGGCTGGTTCGTCGCCGGCGGCGGCATGGGCTCGATGTTCCCGAGGATGGGGACGCTGACGCTCGCCCGGTCGGAGCCCGGACGCGAGGGCTTCAACAGCTCCGCCCTCCAGATCTCGGACTCGGCGGGCGCGTCGGTCTCGCTGGCTCTGACGGGGCTCATCGCCGCGGCGGTCACCGGACTGGTCGGCGTCGGATCGGCCGTGTTCACCGTCACCTTCGCGTACGGAGCGCTGATCGCGCTGCTCGCGGTGCTGCTCGCGGCTCGCCTCGGCGGGCTCCTCCGTGTCGAGGAGCCCGCCGACGACGGTCAGCTGTAGAGCGACTCCGGCACCTCGAGGCCGTAGATGGCGCGGCCCGAGCTCCAGATGACGGAGCAGGCCGCACGCAGGAGGTCGACCTCGTCGTCGCCCGCGTCGACGATCACGACGGAGTCGCCGTCGAGGCGCACCTTCGCCGACCGCACCGAGTGGGTCCCGTTCCGTGCGATCGACGTCGCCGGGTAGGGCAGGTGCAGCTCGCGCAGGTCGCCGAGGATGTACGTGGGCCGCAGACTCGCGTCGGCCGCCAGCAGCTGCTTGGCACGATCGATGCCCGTGAGCACGTGGGCACTCTCCATCCCGGCGGCGTTCGCCCCCTTGATGTCGGTGTCGAGCCGATCGCCGAGGAACAGCGGGTTCGTCGAGCCGAACCGCGCCGTCGCCGCGTCGAAGATGGCGCGCTCCGGCTTGCCCGCGACGACGGGCAGCCGGCCGACGGCCGTGTGCACGGCCGAGACGAGGGTTCCGTTGCCCGGAGCGATGCCCCGCGCGACGGGGATCGTCCAGTCGGTGTTCGTGGCGACCCACGGGATCCCGGTGTGCAGCGCGAAGGACGCCTCGGCGAGCTGCTCCCAGCCGACGGTCGGAGCGAAGCCCTGGATCACCGCGGCGGGAGAGTCCTCGGCGCTGCGCGTGACGGTGAAGCCCGCACGCTCGACCTCGGTCGTCAGGCCCTCGCCGCCGACGACGAGGATCGTCGCCCCGGCCGGCACGAGATCGGCCAGCAGGACGACGGCCGCCTGCGGCGACGTCACGACGTCCTCGGGGACGACGCTCAGACCGAGGTCCGAGAGGTGCCCCGCGACGGAGGCGTCGGTCCGCGACGCGTTGTTCGTGATGTACCCGACGCGGAGCGTCTCGCCGGCCCTGTTCAGGCTCTCGACCGCGAAGGGGATCGCGTCGGCGCCCTTGTAGACGACTCCGTCGAGGTCGGCGAGAACCGCATCGCGGCCGTCGAGCGGAGTGGGGTCAGCTTTCGGGGTTCTGAACACGGGGCTCCTCGTCGGTGTCGGTCGTGTCTTCGGAGACGGGTGCGTCGTCGGAGACGGGCGCGTCGTCGGAGACGGGCGCGTCGTCGGAGACGGGTGCGTCGTCGGAGACGGGTGCGTCGTCCTCTGCGTCGTCGATGTCGGAGGTCGGAGCATCGGTGGCGTCCGTCTGCTCCGCGGCGTCACCGTCCTGCTCGAGAACGGCGTCGGCGTCGGCGGGATCGTCGAGCTCGATCGGCTCGTCGACCTCGGCGGGCTCGTCGTCCTCAGCGGACTCGTCGTCCTCGGTGGACCCGTCGCCCTGGAGGGGCTCGTCGTCCTCAGCCGACTCGTCGCCCTCGACGGGCTCGTCGTCGAAGGCCGAGGAGTCGTCCTGGTCGTCCTGCTCCGCGCTCCGAGCATCGGAGGGCTCGTCCTGGTCGAACTCCTCGTCGAGGTCGTCGTCGGACTCGAGCACCGCGAACGCGACACCCTCCTCCTCCACGACCTCGATGGTCTCGTCGTCGCCGCCGCCCTCGGCCGCGAAGACGGCGCGGGCGGCGACGTCGGCGCGGCGCTGCCACTGCGCGGCTTCCTCCGCGCGGCCGAGCTCCTCGAGCACGGCCGCGTAGGCCGCGAACAGATCCGGGCTGTACGAGAAGGCGCGGTCGGGCTCGAGCTGCGGGATCTCGAGCTCCATCAGGGCCAGCTCGGTCTGACCGAGGTCGAGGCGGGCGCCCGACATCGCGATCGCGAGCGACACCTGCGCTCCGACGCTGAGCGTGCTGCGGTCGACGGAACGGCCGAGCTCGAGCGCCTTGTCGGGACGTCCGACCCCGCGCTCACTGTCGACCATCAGCGGGACCTGCTCGTCCGATCCGGAGATGCGACGGTAGGTCCGGAGCTCCCGCAGCGCGAGAGCGAAGTCGCCGATCGCGTACGCCGAGATGGCCAGCGACTCGCGGACGATCGCGATGCGCCCCGCCCGACGAGCGGCCGAGAGGACGTGCCGGTGCGCGAGTTCGGGATCCTCCTCGAGGAGCCTCCCCGCCATCACCAGGTGCATCGCGACCCACTCGGCGTTCTCCTTCGTCAGCGTCTTGAGCTCGTTGCGCGCGACGCGGTCGAGGTCCTTGGCCTGCACGTCGTCCGGGAGCTCGGGGTCGTCATGACGCGGCCGGACGGACTGGAGCGACCGGCGCTCGCGCTCCTCCTCCGTGATCTCCGGCTCCTCACGAGGAGCACCCCGGCCGGCGAAACCGCGACCGCCCTGACGGTCGCCGCCTGCGCGCCGGTCGTCCGAGAAGGAGCGACCGCCGTCGCGGCCGCCCCGCGAGTCACCGTCACGACGGGGACGGGAATCGCCATCGGTCCGCGGACGGAAGTCTCCCTCGCGACGAGGCCGCGAGTCACCGTCACGACGAGGACGGGAATCACCGTCGGTGCGGGGACGGAAGTCTCCCTCCCGACGAGGACGCGAGTCACCGTCACGACGAGGACGGGAATCACCATCGGTCCGGGGACGGAAGTCGCCCTCCCGACGAGGACGCGAGTCGCCGTCACGCGAAGGACGCGCATCGCCGTCACGACGGGGGCGCGAATCGCCATCGGTTCGGGGACGGTAGTCGCCCCCCCGACGAGGACGGGAATCACCATCGCGCGAAGGACGCGCATCGCCGTCACGACGGGGGCGCGAATCGCCATCGGTTCGGGGACGGTAGTCGCCCTCACGACGAGGACGGGAATCACCATCGCGCGAAGGACGCGCATCACCATCACGACGGGGACCGGAAGCGCCATCAGTGGGTCGATAGTCACCCTCACGACGGGGACGGGAATCAGGACGGTAGTCGCCCTCACGGCGAGGACGTGAATCACCATCGCGGGAGGGACGCGCGTCACCCTCTCGACGGGGACGGGAATCACCGTCCGTGCGCGGACGGTAGTCGCCCTCACGACGAGGACGTGAATCACCATCGCGGGAGGGACGCGCGTCACCATCACGACGGGGACGGGAATCCCCTTCCGTCCGCGGACGGTAATCGCCCTCACGGCGCGGGCGCGAGTCGCCGTCACGCGAGGGACGCGCGTCTCCGCCACGGGAGGGACGCGGGTCGCCGTCGCGCCGCGGACGCTCGTCGCGTCCACCGCTGCTGCGCGGTGCGGAGGAGCGGCCCGCTCCTCCCGCACGATCCGGACGCTGGTCGCGCCTGCCGGCTCCCCGGTCGTCGCCCTCGGGTGCTCTGTCGTCCATGCGTTCCTCGCCTGTCGTGATCGTGCGCTGTGGAGTTGAACCGCTCGAGGCGGCGGACGGCTCGAGGCCGTCGTCCCGTCCACCCTAACCCCGGCTCTCCTGCTCGCACAGGGCCGTCGGTTTCGGTGTGGCGGGTTAAACAGCGATGGCCACCCAGTGTCTGGGTGGCCATCGTGAATGGTGTCCGGCGGTGTCCTACTCTCCCACAGGGTCCCCCCTGCAGTACCATCGGCGCTGAGAGTCTTAGCTTCCGGGT